>JAYVSC010000193.1:0-12195 GCA_043775705.1 Spirochaetales bacterium
GTCACCCCGCTTTTCTTCAGCTGGCCCCGGACTCCGTTGACCAGGGTGGATACGACCTTTTTTTTACGCTCTATTACCCTCGCATGATCCAGCTTTATATTGGGGCAGGTTACGCCGTATTTTTCACCATGCTTCGCGCTGTCATAGACTTTCGCCGAATACAGCAGGGCCTTCGACGGCACGCAGCCTTCGTTGAGGCACACACCGCCGATGAATTTTTTCTCTATTAACAGGGTGCTCAGTCCCGCGTGTCCCGCGCGTTCTGCGGCAAGATACCCGCCGGGACCTCCGCCTATCACTATCAAATCATATACCATTCGCTTTCTCCTTGGGGCCGCGTAGAAAAAAACCCCGCTCATTCCTTTCTATTTAACAAGCAGCATGTTGAAGTTTTCGAGACTCTTGTTCAGGTCCTTCAGGAAAAGGGCCGCAGGCGCTCCGTCCAGGGCTCTGTGGTCGAAGGTCAGCGACATGCCCATCGCCGGATAGAACTCGATTTCCCCATCGACTTCCCGTGCCCTCTGGATTATCGCGTTCACGCCGAGAATCCCGGTCTGGGGGGGATTGATCACGGGAGTGAAGGACTCTATGTCCAGGGTACCGAGGTTCGTGATGGTAAAGCTCGCGCCTTTCAGAGAATCGGGACTGATGGTCCCTTTCTGGCAGTCTTTGACAAGGGCTTTTATCTCGGAAGAAATTTCGTTCAGGGATTTCAGATTCGCGTTAAAGAGCGTCGGCACCATCAGGCCGCGCTCGGTGTCCACGGCGATGCCGATGTGCGCATTCTTGAAATACGTCATGCTGTCGTCGAGGAAGTGGGCATTCAGGCTGCGGTGCTTCATCAGCGTGCGGGAAACGGCATAGACGATAATATCGTTCAGCGTGATGTTCTCGAGGGAAAGTACGTCTTTGGATTCCTTGATTTTTTTCCTGAAGGCCATTACTTCGGCCGCGTCGAATGAGGAGTTGAGCGTGAGCTGGCAGGTCGTGGAAATCGAGGCGAACATCGCCTTTGCGATTACCTTTCTCATGTTCGAAATCTTGACGACTTCGGTTTCGCCCTTCATGTCGGCCGGGGCAGAAGCAACAGCGGGATTGGGCGCAGCGCGAATGTCGTTTGTGGTGATCATCCCCGAAAGCCCGGTACCGGTCACCGAGGATTCTCCGAGAAAAGCTTTCGCCGCGGAACTGACCGAATGGCCCTGTTCCTTCACCCTCCGCACATCCTGCTCGATTATTCTGCCATGCGGGCCGGAACCCTCGGCGAATCGCAGATCGGCTCCATTTCTTTCGGCGAGGTTCTTTGCGCGGGGAGATATCATCCATTTCCCGTCATGAGCGGGCGTGGCAACTGCAGGGGCAATACTTTCCGGCACAGTCGGCGCGGCAGCAGGTGCAGCGGCGGGCGCGGCAGCAGGTGCAGCGGCGGGCGCGGCAGCGGGGCTGAAGGAGGAGGTATCTTCCCCCGGATTCCCGATCACGCACACGTTGGTGAGGACGGCGACGTCGTCGCCCTCCTGTGCGTATATTTCAAGGAGAGTCCCTGAGTTCCTGGCTTCCTCGTCGAAGGCGGCTTTATCCGTCTCGTACGAAAAAAGCAGATCGCCGACATTCACCGTGTCGCCCTTTTTCTTGAACCATTTCGCGATTATGCAGCTTTCAACTGATTGTCCCTGTCGGGGCATGATAACGGGAAAAGCCATTAATGACTCCTTAAGCAAATTATTTATTTGGTTTGAACCAATTCAAGCCATTTTTGTCTGTAAGCCTCGAACGAAGGAAAGGACAGTTTCTCGACTTCCGTGTATTCCACGGGAAAATCATCTTCAAGATCGGAAAGTTTTTGCCCGGTGAGAGCCATCTTCGCGGTCATCGCCGCACCGAGGGCAGTGGCCTCGGCGATGTTTGTCAGATACACCCTGTTGTCTTTCAGCGCCGCGGAAAGAAGGGCGTTGTACGGTTTGTTCATGCGGAAGCCTCCTTCGGTATAGACTTCCTTGGAAGCGTCTATGCCGGCCCGTTCAATCGCTACCAGCGTCTGAATGGCGAGCGATATATGGAGGGCGGCGGCGGCTTTCCCTGAATCGAGGAATGAAGGCGGAAAGGATGATCCATCCTGAATGCCGCCGATCGGGTAGGTTTTCCCCTCTTCAATGGCGCGGGGTTTGGAGAGAGGAAACTGCCCCGAACCCGAAACCAGTTCGGGGAGAATGAACAGGGATTTGTCCGAGAGAACGGAATCATAGAGAGCCTTGTCGAAAGGCGGTATTCCACTTTTTTCGCTCACCTCGATAATCAGATTCATCCAGGATTCAAACTCGAAGCCTCCGAGAAAAATGGCGGTCTTGACCGGCGTCCGGAACGCGGACTGGTTGAAGAACACCACTTTGCCGAGCTCATCGGGGCCGAAACCGTAGACGCTTACCGGATTCATCAGCACGCACCAGGTTCCCGTGGAATTGAGGATAAATCCGCCTTCGCCTTTTTTCGCGAAATGAGGCAGAAGGGATGAATTGGAATCATGAATGCCCATCGTGACGATGACATCCGGGGAAAGCCCCGTCTTCCTTATCGTTTCCGGGGAGACAGTACCGAGAATATCCCATGAATCGCGGAGCCCCTCCGGCAGCATTCCGTTGATGCCCAGTTTCCAGGCGACGTCTGACCAGCGACCTTCGGTCCAGTCCCACAGGTAGGTATGGCAGCCCGTATAGGTACCCTCGGCTCCCGCGATTCCGGAAAGCCGGAAACTCCAGTACTGGGGATAATTGAGCAGATGCTTTGTCTTCGCGAATTCTTTCGGGTAGCGCTCTTTCGCGAAAAGAATTCCCTTCGCTGAATTTATCATTGCCTTGAAATTCGGGGTTCCGGTCTTTGCCTGGAGGGCCTCACTGCCGCCGAAAAGCTCATAAAAATGCGCATGGAATGCGTCGCCGGGCTCGTGGGTATAGAGGACGCAGGGGACGCAGGGCTTTCCGTCTTCACCGACGCAGACAAAGCTCGCCCCGTGGGTGCTTACCGCTATAACCCTGACCGGATACATCGAGGCGGCGGCGGCGATGCGCTCAAGAAACCATTTTTCCATTCCTTCGAGATCATGGGTCTCGAGCCCGTCCCTCATCAGGGGGGGAAAGGAGCGGTAATCGGCCGTTACCTGGCGCAGCGCGTCGTCATAGACGGCAACCTTTTTATTGGTCATTCCAATGTCGATTACAATGATCGCGTACTTCATTTTTCGGTCTCCTGGGGCGGCATTTCAAGGGCCAAGGACGCGTGATACGAACTTCTCACCAAGGGTCCCGAGGCCACATGGGAAAAGCCCATTGCCAGCGCCGCGACACGGTATTCCGCGAACGCGTCGGGATGCACATACTCTATCAGGGGATGGTGATGAGCGGAAGGAGGCAGATACTGCCCTATGGTAAGAAAGTCGCAAAAACTGTCCCGTAAATCCTGCAGGGCCGCGGTCACCTCGGACTTTTTTTCGCCGAGTCCGAGCATGATGCCCGATTTTGTGTAAATCGAGCCGTCGATTGTTTTCGCGTCGCGCAGAAACAGAAGCGAGCGGTCGTATGAGGCCCCGGGCCGCACCTCGCCATAGAGGGACGGAACCGTTTCGATATTATGGTTCAGGATTCGCGGTTTGGCCGCGAGAAGGGCGCGCAGCGCCTCCCTGTTTCCCAGAAAATCCGGGGTCAGAACCTCAACGGAGACCGAGGGAGCGGCCTTTCTTATTTCTTCTATAACTTCTGCAAAATGGGAAGCCCCGCCGTCCGCAAGATCGTCGCGTGTAACCGAGGTGATTACCGCGTGGCGCAGGCCGAGAGAAACCACCGCGCGGGCGACATTGACGCTCTCTTCAGGATCGACCGGAGAGGGACGCCCTTTCTGCACCGCGCAGAAGGTGCAGCCCCTAGTGCACACCGCGCCAAGTATCATGAAGGTGGCGGTTTTATTGCAAAAGCATTCCATTAAATTCGGGCAGGACGCTTCCTCGCATACCGTATGAAGGCGGAGAGATGCGAGCGCGCTCTCGACTTCAGAGCGGCCTTGATTGGAGTTGTATTTGATTTTCAGCCATTCCGGTTTTGCCTGATGCATGCCCCTACCGCCCCTTCTCCCCGAATTTCTCTTCAAAGACTTCAATAAAATACTTGATCACGAGCGCGTACGCCGACTCGATGTCGGTTTCCGCTCCCCTTATTTTCTTGAGCGAGGTGACGCCCCGGTCCGACAGTCCGCAGGGATTGATCCACCCGAAATGGGAAAGATCGGTGTTCACGTTGAAGGCGAATCCGTGCATCGTAACCCGATTCCGGACCGCGATCCCGATTGCCGTGATCTTGTCCCTTCCCACCCACACCCCGGTGTACTTCTTCTCTCCGCGAGACGCCTTGATGCCGAATTCCCTTTCCAGAAGACGGATAAAAACCTCTTCGAGAGCGCTCACATATTCCCTTATATCCAATCCGGTTTCGCCCAGATCCATGACCGGATAGCCGACGATCTGCCCGGGCCCGTGATAGGTCACGTCTCCCCCGCGGTTCACCTCGTACACCCTGACGCCTTTTGCATCGAGTTCTTCACGGCCAAGCAGGATGTTTTTTCCATCGCCGCGGCGGCCCAGTGTAATGACCGGAGGATGCTCCAGCAGTATGAGAGTATCCGGGATAACTCCTTCCTGCCGGAGGCTTACCGTTTTTTCCTGCAGGGAGAGTGCCTCATTATAGTCGAGCTCTCCGCGCCGCAGGATGTCCAGTTTCATCGGTTTCCCCGCATCTTTCTATATTGCCTTCGCATGCGCGAGAAGATAGCGCTCGGCTTCCGAGCACCAGAGGCCGTTATTCCCCGCGACGATTTCGGCGAGCCTTTTGAACATCGGTTCTTCCTTCCCTTTTTGGGCGAGGTCATCGAGCGCGGTCAGCTCAAGGTCGATATTCGTGTATATGAGTTTTTTACCGCCCGGTATCTTCGGAAGGTTCAGCGTGGTCGGAACGACGCTGTTGAGTCCGCCGATATGGGTCACCATCGAGGCGGGATCGATGGAGAGGGCGGCCATCATGGAAAGAGACTCGATCATGTCCGCCGTGTTGCCCCCGCTCGTCCCCACGACGTGGGTCGCGTTATAGTGCACGTTGTAGAAGTTGAATTCTGCCGAGAAGGCGGTATTGCTGGGACCTGCGAAAAAATTCAGGCATCCATCATGGGCGAGGATTTTATCGCCGAGCTCGACGACCGGCTTGACGGGGGCGAACACCAGCACGTCGTCGAAACCCGTCTGTCCGCTCAGCTTCAGCAGTTCTTCCGCCGCGTTTTCCATGGAGCCGGTATTCGCGTAAATGAGGGTGACCCCGTTTTCCGCGGCGTCCTCGACCGTATAAATAGACGCGGCCCTTTTGAGGCGGGCATCGTCGATGTCGGTTACGACGAGGAGGCCCGGCCTGCGGTCGCAATGGAGCGCATAGTCGATGGCGCCGAGTCCCATGGGACCGACTCCCGCGAGGATGGCCATTTTGCCGCCCCGGACGATTCCCATGTCATGGTTGTAGCTGCCGCCGGTCGTATGATAGTTTGCATGGAAGGTTCCGACGATGCACGACATGGGCTCCGCGAGCGATCCGTAAAAATACGCCTCTCCTTCATAGGCGAGCAGACAGTCCTGCTGCATCACCGCGTTCGGGATGACGATATGAGTGGCGCTTCCGCCGATATACCGGAAAGAATATCCCGGGGCCGCGTAGGGATCGTCCTTCTGGTTCAGCGCGGGCTGAATGGAAAATTTATTCCCGGCCTTGAATTTATGCTGCCACTTTTTCCCCACCTCGAGAATTTCGCCGCAGAATTCGTGGCCCACTATTATCGGGTTGGTCGCGATATCGGAAGGGACGCGCTTGTGGTCGCTGCCCTGAAGTGCGGCCTTGTAGGACGACATGCAGATACTGTCGGAAATAATATGCGCGAGTATCTCGTCATCGCCGATCGGCGGCAGCTCGAATTCCTCGAGGCGCAGGTCGTTTTTGCCGTACAGGCGGATTGCCTTTGTTTTCATATGCGTGTCTCTCCTTTTATCCGTCTTTTGCCTATTTCCCGGAAGAGGGCGATGCGCTCGTTCAAGTCCGGATATGCATGAACGGTTTGTCCGGAAAACATCCCGTGCTGGATGTTCCCGGTTGCCTCTATTTCATGGCCGATAAGGGCCCAGGTCGACTCTTTCAGATTTTCGAATTCGGGAGCCTGCATTTCAGCGCACACGAAGGATTGCCGCGGGGAATTGATGTCCACACCGCTGATCTGAAAAAGACCGAACCGTTCGCACAGGCCCCTGACGCGGGAAAGCTGCACCGCGGTATTCCTGCTCGGCATGTAGGTGACGGCGTTGAAGCCGAGGGCGCTGATAACCTCGAAAAGCTCTTCGATATAGTCATCTTCGAATTTCTGCGCCCTCTTGTCGCCGGTTACCGAGTCCGACACGTCGCCGAGGTATGCATAGGCGGAAACCGAGCCGATCCGCTGAGACAGGGCAAGCACGTCCCTGACGGGCGGACACTCGAGGGCCGCATCAATATAGAAGGAAGCGATGAACTCGCTCTTGATAAAACCGAGCAGGTCGTATTCGTAATAGGGGCTTTCCCCGTCGCACAAAAGTTTTTCGCTTTTTTCGTCGAGGCGCAGTTGCAGGCCTTCCTTCAGGAAAGTCACGAGCGCCCTTCCCCTTCCGAATCGCCCGATCATTTTACGCGAAAGGGCGAGCGAGATATGCCTCTCGGTTATGGACCCGCCGTTAGTGTACTCCGAGAGACTTACCACATCTCTGTCGAAGTCGAGCTCTATGCCGAAGGACGAAAACAGGATATTAATTTTTTCCGTCATCTTTCGGTTCCGGACATTGCGGGCTTCGATGTAAGGCTTGAAAAAAGACGTTACCGAATCGATCATAGTGTGAGGAACCCCGTGCAGCACGATGTAGGCGATGGAATTCTGGTCGGTATTGTTTATCCTGCGTCCCTTCAGCGGAGTGAGTGACATGTCGACCCGGCATTCGATGCCTATCGTCGTCGCCATCCCGATTATGCGTCCCGCCTCGATGAACTCACCCGCCCCGCTGATCGTGTCATGGTCGACGATGCCTGCGGTCCCGAGACCCGAGGCGTACGCGAGATACAGGGCTTTTGAGGGCGAATAGGGAGAAAAGGAAAATGTCGTATGAATATGATTGTTGACGTCGTCCCCGGTCCGGGGTTTCGCGATTTCACCCGACTCTATTTTTCCCATCAGTGCTCTCAGAGAATCAAGACGGGCTTCGGGACCGACGGCGCTCAGCCCGTCGACAAGCGATTGAATGGAGGGCATATTTATCTCATCTCCTGGCCGCCGGTGACGTTTATGGCCTGACCGGTCATGTAGCTTGCCTGACTTGATGCGAGAAAGACCATTGCGTTCGCGATATCCTCGCATTCGCAGCTTCGCCCCAGCGGCACCTGACCGAGGTATTTTTGCCTGACCTGTTCCTCGGTGATATTCTGGTTTGCGGCATACTGCTTGAAAAGGCTGTTCGGGCCGAGATTCCACAGCGTGGAATTGAGCAGGTTGCCCGGACAGATCGCATTCACCCTGATCCCGAATTCGGACAATTCAAGGGCCAGGCTCTGGGTCAGCCCGATACCGCCGAATTTCGCCGCGGAATAGGCGGAATTTTTCGCTGAACCTTTTTTGCCGGACTTGCTGTTGATCTGTATGATGTTTCCCTTTTTATTCGGTATCATTACCCGGGCTGCGGCCTGGGAACAGAGAAAATAACCGACCAGATTGATGTCGATCATTTTCTGCCATTGGCCGGGGGTAAATTCCAAAATCGATTTCGCGATCAGTATGGCGGCATTGGAAACGAGGAGGTCAAGGGTACCGAAAGCCTCGATCGCGGAGCAGACCATTGCCTCGACCTGAACGGGATCGCACACGTCAACCTTGACCGCTATCGCGTTTTTCAGGGATGAGGCGACCTTTTGGGCCGATTCAAGGTTGATGTCGGCGACTACCACCGAGCAGCCCTCCGCGTCCAGTCTCTGAGCCAGCGCCTCGCCGAGACCCTGGGCCCCGCCGGTGATGATAGCCACCTGACCTTCAAGAATACCCTTTCCATCGAGCTGCATCATAATTCATTTCTCCTGTTATCTGAATCGAGTATAAACCAGATAGGGCCCAAGTCAAGTTCTGGCAAAAACATTGCATAACATTCATATTTCCGGTATAATTCAGTCATATTCAGTCATATTCAGTCAAAAGGGGAGAAAACATATGATATCCTTTGAGCGGCAGGAGAAAATTCTGGGCCTCGTAAGGCAGCATGAATGCGTAACGGTTGAATTTCTTATGGAACACATCTTCGCGAGCGAGTCGACTATCAGGCGGGATATCGCGGAAATGTGCGAAAAGAAAATGCTGGCCCGGGTACGCGGCGGCGCGACAATTCTGGAGGGCACCAACCGCGACACGCCGAGCATGATGCGCTTCAACAAAAACGTGGACAAAAAAAAATACATCGCGGCAATCGCCAAACGGTACATAAAGAATTCAAACACGCTTTTTATAGACTCAAGCTCAACCTGCGCCTACCTCGCCCGGGTGATCGACACCTTTCAGGACATCAGCGTGGTCACGAACGGCGTGCACACCATGAACATCCTGAACGAAAAAACAACGGCAAAGGTATTCACCTGCGGCGGTCAGATAATCAGCAATTCCTCGATAACCGGAAACAGCGCCCTTTCCATGATCAGAGGTTTCCGCGCCGACATCCTCTTTTTTTCATGCGTGGGTTTTTCCCTTTCAGGCGGGGTGACCGATGCCGTCCAGGAAAACGCGGACATAAAGCGCGAGATGATCCATAATGCCCGCAAGCGGGTGCTTCTATGCGACAGCACAAAGATGAACCAGGAATTTTTCTGCAAGGTGTGCGATGCGGACGAGATCGACGTCATCATCACCGACCGGGAGCCCCCGTCGGAAATCGCTTCGGCATTTAAATCGAAAATCGTGTTTCAGTAGCATAATGCCCTTTGTCCCGATTCAAATTCCCCGCTTCCGTATATAAGGAAACGATTCTTTACTCAAAACCTGCCCCGGCACAACGAAAAATTTTGTGCATCAAATCGCAAATTTTGTCCATTCCTTTCCTGAAAATGTGTTGTAAAGTAAACTAGTTACCAACACGCAAGAAGGATACAAAGCAATGGCGCAAAGCGAAAAAACGACAGTCGGTCTTTTCGGCATAGGCCTCGATACCTATTGGCCCCAGTTCAAGGGCCTTAAAGAGCGTCTGGAAGGATATCAAGATGAAATCGCCGGCCTGCTCCAATCCGCCGGCGAAATCCGCCTGGTGAGCGCCGGACTCGTCGACAATCCTCTCCGGGCACAAGAGGCTGCGATCCTCTTCGCCTCCTCGCGTGTCGATATCATATTTTTGTATATATCGACCTACGCCCTTTCCTCGACCGTACTTCCCGTCATCCAGTACACGAAGGTTCCCGTCATAGTGCTGAATATCCAGAGCGCCGCCGCGATTGACTATAAAAGATTCAACCTTATCGCCGACAGGGGCGCGATGACCGGAGAATGGCTCGCCTGGTGCCAGGCCTGTTCGGTACCGGAAATCGCGAGCGTTTTTAACCGGGTCGGCATCGACTACCATTTCGTGACCGGTTATCTCGGCAGCCCGAAAACGGAGACGGCTATAGCCGACTGGGTTGCCGCCGCGCGTGCGGTGAAGTCGATGAAAAGCAACAAGCTCGGCATTATGGGTCACTACTACCAGGGCATGCTCGATGTCTACACAGATACCACAAAGCAGATCGGCACATTCGGCGGCGAGATAGACCTCATAGAAATCGACGAGCTCGCGTCCTTCCGCGAAGCCGTGACGGAGAGCGAGGCCGAGGCGAAACTCGCGGAATTTCACCGCGCGTTCGCGGTTGCGCCGGAATGCGAAAAGACCGAGCTTCTCCGGGCGGCACGGACATCCGTCGCGCTCGACAAGCTGGTCGCATCTCACTCGCTCGGTTCCCTTTCATACTATTACGAGGGGGCGGAAGGCTCCGTGCATGAGGATATCATTACCTCCGTCATAGCGGGAAACACGCTGCTGACGGGAAGGCATATCCCGGTCGCGGGGGAATGCGAAGTCAAGAACGCCCAGGCGATGAAGATAATGGACTGTCTCGGAGCCGGCGGATCCTTCTCGGAATTTTACGCGATGGACTTCGACGACGATATCGTGATGCTGGGCCATGACGGCCCCGCCCATACGGCGATGGCCGAGGGCAAGGTTCATCTCGTTCCGCTTTCTGTGTATCACGGCAAGCCGGGAAAGGGCCTGTCAATCCAGATGTCGGTAAGGCATGGTCCGGTCACGCTGTTGTCAGTCTGCGAGGGAAACGAGGGAGTATTCCTCCTGACGGCGGAAGGCGAGAGCGTGAGCGGCCCCGTGCTGAATATCGGAAACACGAACAGCCGCTATCGCTTTTCCGTTCACGCTGATGACTTTATCGAAAAATGGTCCAGGGAAGGCCCTTCCCACCATTGCGCGATCGGCATCGGTCATGTCGCCGGCCTCATCGAAAAAACGGGAAAACTCATGAACGTTCCGGTAAAAAGAATTTGCTGAAACAGGAGAGTCGCAAAATGATTCGAAAGGCATTTGCCATGAAGCTGCTTCCGGGAAAAGAAGCGGAATATAAAAAGAGGCACGCTGAAATATGGCCGGACCTGGTCAGGGAACTGGAAGGCGCGGGGGTTCGGGACTATGGAATTTTTCTTGACCGGGCCACGCTTACCCTTTTCGCGAGCCAGAAAGTAACCGAGCACAATACGGCGGATGCACTCGCGGAAACCGAAATCGTAAAAAAATGGTGGGCTTACATGGCCGATATAATGGAAACAAATCCGGACAATTCGCCGGTTTGTATCGAGCTGGACGAGATGTTTTATCTCGATTAGGCCAAGCGGACCTAAAAGAACCCAAGGAGGGGAAATCAGGTGTCTGAAATAATTCTCGAACTGAAGGGCATTTCAAAAACCTTCCCGGGCGTAAAGGCCCTTGACGATGTGCATTTCCAGCTGAAGAAAGGCCAGATCCACGCACTCATGGGCGAGAACGGAGCCGGCAAATCAACCTTCATCAAGGTGATTACCGGAGTGCACCCCGCGGACTCCGGCGAAATATGGCTGAACGGGAAGCCGATAGATTTCAAGAATCCGCGGGAGGCGATCAAGCACGGAATCGCGGCTATCTACCAGCATGTTACCTGTTACCCCGATCTGACGGTAGCGGAGAACATCTTCATGGGACACGAGGATATCGTTCCCCTGACGAAGACGTTACGCTGGTCGAGCATGAACCGGAAAGCCAAGGACATACTCGCTCAGCTCGGCTCCGACATTGACGTGACTTCGGAAATGCGCGCACTTTCGGTCGCGCAGCAGCAGATCGTCGAGATAGCCAAGGCGCTATCGACGGATATAGATATCCTCATCATGGATGAGCCGACGTCGGCGCTCACCAACCGCGACTGCGAGGAGCTGTACCGGATAACGGAAAAACTGCGCGATGACGGAAAATCGATCATTATCATCTCGCACAAATTTGAGGACATGGACCGCCTTGCGAGCGACGTGACGGTGTTCAGGGACTCGAAATATATCGGAACGTGGCCGGTTGCCGGCATCTCGAAGGATGACCTTATCACCGCCATGGTCGGCCGCAGCCTTACCATGCTCTATCCGAAATCCGCCGCAAGCCCCTCGGGCGACGAGGTTTTCCGCGTGGAGAATCTCTGCAGAACGGGATACTTCGCGGACATTTCCTTCAATATAAAAAAAGGAGAGCTCGTGGCGCTGACCGGCCTGGTCGGGGCGGGACGGAGCGAGGTTTGCCAGGCCATCTTCGGCGTGGACGCCATCACCTCGGGGAAAATTTTCCTCGGCGGAAAGGAAGTGAGCATAAAGAACCCGGGCGAGGCCATGGCGCTCGGCATCGGATTTCTCCCGGAGGACAGACAGACGCAGGGGCTGCTTTTGCCCTGGAGCATCGAGAGAAACATAACCCTGCCCCAGCTTGACGAATACCGTAAAAACGGAGTAATCGACACTGCGAGAGAGCGGGTGACCGCGGAAAAACTCTTCAAGACCGTAGGCATCAAG
>JAYVSC010000194.1:0-16635 GCA_043775705.1 Spirochaetales bacterium
CCGCGGCGATTATCTCGCCGCCCAGATCAAGCCGAACGTCGCGAAAATAACCGTGTAACTTTTCCTGTGAGAACTGATGGCCCGCAGATAGTCTGCGGGTTTTTTTTTGCCGGACGCGCCTATTCGTTCGCTGATCATTGTTAGCTCTCTATAACAATTAATTTGACAAAAGACCCCAAGCACAAGTATATTAAAGACAATCAAAATGAAAGCCATAGGCGGCGAAGGATCAGGGGGGCTGGTATATGAATTTAATTACGGCATTGCTTATAAGTCTTGCGATTAATGGTCTCTTTTTTATCATTGCAGCGGTACTGCATACTGATGTATTTACGGATATTACTTATAGTCTTTCGTTTTTATTGCTGACCATACTCTTTTTTTGCCTGGCGGAAACCCGGTTTGCGGTGCAGATCCTTACTGCCCTTTCCGTTGTGGTATGGAGTCTCCGCCTGGGCGGCTACCTCTTCAACCGGATACTTCATATCAAGGTTGATCACCGTTTTGACGACAAGCGTGATAATGTTATCAGTTTCGGCTCATTCTGGCTTCTTCAGGCCGTGACGGTATGGGTTGTCCTGCTTCCTGTGTTTGGTATTCTTTCGATAAAAGACATGCCTTCGGTTTCTCCCGTTATGCTGATCCCGGGGGCTGTTGTTTTCCTTGCCGGATTGGCGCTGGAATCTGTTGCTGATGCGCAGAAATACCGGTTCAAAATGAAGGCAGAAACGAAGGGTAAATTCATGTCCTCCGGGATTTGGCGGTATTCGCGTCACCCGAATTACTTCGGCGAAATGCTTGTGTGGTGGGGAATCTCGGCACCCGGTTTGTTTTTGTTTCACGGGCTCGAATGGATGTATTTTATCGGGCCGGTATTTATAACAGTCCTGCTGCTTTTTGTAAGCGGCATACCGCTTCTTGAAAAATCCGCCGACTCAAAATGGGGAAGAGATGCACCCTATATCGAGTATAAACGAAGGACTTCACTTCTTGTGCCTCTTCCGCGAAAAAAGGGATAGTGGATGCTGATCTTTATCGGCGCGATAATTCTTTCATGGCTTACTGGATCAATTCCATTCGCATATATAGTATATAAAGTTATCCGCAATGCCGATATCCGTACTCTCGGCAGCGGCAATGCGGGAGCGACGAATATCTTCCGTTTTCTCGGGTTGAAATGGGCGCTCGTTGTATTTGTGCTTGATTTTTTAAAAGGCTGGTTACCCGTTTTCGTGATTTTATATACGGGTCTTGTCCTGCCTGTACCCAAAGTGATTGCCGGAATAGCCGTAGGCTCGGCAGCGTTTCTCGGCCATCTGTTTCCCGTTTTTACGGGCTTCAAAGGCGGTAAGGGAATGGCAGCCGGGGCGGGGGTGATGACTGCGCTGTATCCCCTTCTTTTTCCCGCGTGTCTTACGGTGTTCCTTTTGGTTCTTGCGCTCTCGCGTAGAGTGTCTTTGGCTTCGATTGTGACTGCATTGCTGCTGCCGCTGCTCTATTCAGGTATCGTGTATATTCGCGGGGAAGAACTTTCCCTCATGCTTGTTTTTTTTACGTGCCTTTTACCGGTTGCGCTTATTATGAAACATCGGAAAAATATCTACAGGCTGTGCATCGGAAAGGAAAAAGCGATTTTTTAAATATCGTCCACTATAGGAGGGGAATATGAGCGACGTACGTGCCTTGAATGGTTATATAATTTACAACAGTTTTCTTTCGGGTTATGAAAACCTCGTCAGGCAAAAACAGTTTCTTAATGCCATCAACGTGTTTCCCGTACCCGATGGAGATACCGGGAACAATATGGTTTCTACCTTCTATTCGACACTTCAGGTGCAGTCTCCTTCCCGTTCTGTTTCGCATACTTTGAACGGTATTGCGGACCGTGCACTGTCCGGTGCCAGGGGTAACTCCGGCATCATCGTCGCGCAGTTCTTAAACGGACTTGCGAGCGAATGTGCGGGCAAGGAAACGATGACAACGGGAGAATTTGGCTCGGCTCTCAGAAATGCGGCTTCGATTACGTACCGGGCAATCGATAATCCGAAAGAAGGAACGCTGATAACAATTATGCGGATATGGTCTGAGGAAATGTACCGGCTTGGAAATGTAGTTCACGATTTTAAGGATCTTTTTTTTCAAAGCATGGGCACCGCGCGTCTCGCGCTGGAGAGGACCAAGGAGCAGCTTGAGGTATTGAAAAAGGCGGATGTCGTCGATGCGGGTGCATCCGGCTTTGTCTTTTTCCTCGAGGGTGTCGTACGGATGATATCGACAGGGACAGTGCCGAGAAAGCGTGTCAGCTTTCCATTGAGCCCTGAGGATGAGGAGGAGGTCGCCCATGATACCCCGGAAAGCGCCGATGCGATTACCTACAGGTATTGTACCGAAGCGCTCCTGCTTCGAGGGACAGAAGATATGGAAGGATCCTACGCCGCGCTTCATGATTCGGTGGCAGGACTCGGGGACTCCCTGATCATCAGCCATGGGCGGCAGAAAACGAAGGTTCATATACATACCGATGAACCGGCCCTGGTTTTTTTCCACCTGAAGGCATTCGCTCATATTCTCGAGCAGAAGGTCGATGACATGCGTCTTCAGTATAATGCGGTCCACCACCCTCTCTCGAAAACCGCGATACTGACCGATTCCATCGCAGACATTCCGAAAGAGCTCATCGACCGCTACCAGATACACGTGATACCGCTCAAGATTCTCTGGGGGGATGATGAATATCTCGACAGGCTCACGCTGTCGGAAGAAACCTTTTATCCCTACCTCGACATCCGATCCGATTATCCGGGCAGTTCGGCTCCGGACCCGCATCGCGTCGAGCAGGCATTCGCCTTTCTTGCGTCCCATTATGAATCGATATTGGCCATAACAGTTGCCAAGGTACAGAGCGGAACATGGCAGGTAATGGAAAACTGCGCGAAGAAAATGAGGGAGAAGGGTTATCCCGTCACCGTGGTGGACAGTGCTCTCAATTCCGCAGCCCAGGGGCTCGCGGTGCTTTCTGCCGCGGAAGACGCCGCTTCCGGCATGACATACGATGCAATTATTTCCCGCTTGACCGATACTATCCGGAAGGCGCGCATCTTCGTGAGCGTCGCCACCTTCAAGTATATGGTGCGCGGGGGAAGAGTGAGTGCGCTCAAGGGTTTTATCGCAACGCTTATAAACCTGAAGCCCATCGTCTCTCTTGATGAAAACGGAAAGGGTATTGCGTTCGGCGCGTCCTTTTCTCAGGACGGAAGCAAGAAAAAAATATTGAAGAAAATCCTGAAAGGAAAAGGGCTGGTCACGAGATATGCGGTAGTTCATGCCGGCGTTCTGGAACAAGCCCAGTCCTATTCCGAAGAACTTGAGGGCATACTCGGGCATGGTCCGGAATATATAATGGAAATTTCTCCGGTTGTAGGAATCCATGCAGGAGTAGGAGCCGTCGCCGTCGCCTATATTTGAGGCTTCCTTTTTTAGTAAAATATTTTTTTTGTGATGCCGGGATTTCTGTTCACGAACTCGATAATATCTTCCCTTCTCATCGTGTAAAGGGAAACGGGTTTTGCATTAGAGAAGGTAAATGGACAGGGTTCCCGCCTGGCGACGTCCAGCATGGATCCGATAAAATCCCCGCGGCTGATAGTAAAGGGCTTTTCTCCCTTTTTCTTTACCGTAACTTCTCCATTCCGGATCAGAAAAATCTGGTCAGTCGGTTTTCCTTCGGCCATGATGATGCCCGGCTCGACGTTGTCCATCGGTATCAATATGGATTCAATCCATGTTTTCTGATACGACGTGCACAGCTTTAAAAGCTGGCTGTCGGAGAGGAGATTCCAGGTGTCGCTGCTGCGCATCTGCGCGAGGCGAAGCAGGGTTTTTTCAAATTCGGTTCCGGATATAAAATGAAGGAATCTTGTACGTTCCATCGAGTAGGCCGTCACCTCGGTTTCCGCAATTATGTCCGCCATACGCGCCTGCCCGGTAAGAAGGGAAAGCTCGCCGAAATATTCGTAGCTGCCGTAGATCTTTTTATGTTCGAGACCCTCGTTTTTCACGGATACGCTGCCTGAATAGATTATGTAGAATTTATTGCCGAGCGTGCCTTTTTTGATAATCAGGTCGCCTCTCTTGAATTCCTCTTGAACCACGCCGGTGATAAAGTCCTGGATTTTCGTGATCGAAAGGTCGCTGAAAATGTCCAGGTGTTTGAGGATGCTGAGCAGCTTGTACACAGATTCGTAGGGCGGTGTTTTCGTCTTGAATTCCTGGGTGTTTTCCATGCCGAAGGTTGCCAGCTTTAATGTGGTTTTTTCCGGGAAATCTTTTTTGGCAATGTGGTATACGACCGTTTTTTTCTTTATTTCCTCGGGGAGGGAATCGAGATATTTTATGGGCGTGTGGAGGGGCGGCACTCCCGATTCATGGTATATGACCTTTGAGTCCCAGGGGAAATGGGTGAGCTCCTCGTATCGTTCGCTGTTGATAAGTCCCAGCTCTTTCAACTTTAAATGTACTTCAGGATCGTTGTTGTGGTCGGAGGAATAGACGAGGGTTTGGTCCTGGAAGGACATCTTGAAGCCCATCGTCGGGATCGAGTGAAGGGTGTAGAACATCTCGAACTCCCCTCCATGTATGAAGACAGGGGTGCGGATCTTGATCGGCACAAAGTGAAAGAGCTTCAGGAGGTCTTTCGTCGATTCTCCTGAAAGGGCAGAGTATTTTCTGAGGAAGCTCCGCATTACCGTCTCGGTGGAGTAGACGGTGATTTTTCCTTCATTCAGGATTTTCTGGAAGGTGCCGGCGTCATGGTCGGCATGGCAATGAGTCAATATGATGCAGTCTATCAATTTTGGATTTACGTTTGAGGTATCGAGCCACTCGGTGGAGTTTACCGGGGGATCGACCATGATTCCCTGATGGTTGAGCCATACGATGTATCCCGACGTGTTTTCCGAGGGGTCGAAGCCGTGGCTTGGTCCGAGGCAGGTGATGCTGAAAAGGGGAGGGCGGTAGGGCTCGGTAAGCCGCGCGCCGATCCGGAATGTCGGGGTGTAGGTAATGCTTCTGGGTACTGCGGTGAGAATTTTCTTGTTTTCCAGAACGGTATAGGTGTCTTCCTTGTCGCGCTTGATGGTGAGGCTCTTGAAACTGACCTTGTCATCCTTGAAGACGAGAAATTCAAGGAGATCCGCGAGCATCAGGTTGTTGCGGAAAAAACGCATTTCTTTCATCAAATTGGGGATGCCGTTCCGGTCGAAATCCGCGGTATAATCCCGGCTTGCGTCGATTATTTTCGGGCCGAACAGGGATTCCTGCAATACGCGGACAAGGGCTTCGCCCTGTTTTTCCGTGCAGACGACATAGGTTTTCCGTTTTTTGATAAAGTAGTTGAAATAGAGGGGGAATTCCACTTCTGCAAGGCTGATGCCCTTTCTCCAGTCAAACATGATGTCGGTAAGTACAAAGACTTGCGGGACTCCCTTGGGAAACCCCATGGTATCCTTGATTGTTTCCGGCGGGACTCCAAACTGGACGTACCCGTCACAGGTATCCAGAAGGAAACCTCCCCGGGGCAGAATCTGGTATGCGGTATTGTCTTTGTGCTCCATTTTAGTAATCCTTTTTATTATGCCTGACTGTATTCTAGTACGACTTTATCATTCTCTCAAGATGTAAATGTAAATTCGGAAAAATAGGGCGGGCAAGCAGGTGTTTTCCGTGTAATTACCGCAAACCAAGCAGGGTAAGGGCATTCTCATAGAGGATAGCCTTGTTGTTCTCTTCGCTCAATCCAAGGGCGAGAAAACGCTGCAGTTCGGCTTTGTGATCCCACATCGGGAAATCGGAACCGAACAGGATGCGGCCGGTGCCGTGCTTTTCTATCATTTTTAGGACAGAGTCGTTGGTCATTTTCCAAAACGAGCTTGAGGTATCCAGCCAGAGATCCCTGCCGGCAAGAAATTCAAAGGCTTCATCCCATTGGGAATAACCGCCGAAGTGCGCGGCAATCAGGCGGATGGACGGAAATTTGTCCAGTATGCGCCCTATGCGCCGGGGATGTGAAAAATCGAAGCGGGAGTCTCCCGCATGGATAAGTACGGGAAGCTGAAGGAAAGCGAGCTGCCGGTAAATGCGGTCCATCTTGGGTGAATCAGCCTCAAAGGTTTGAAAATCCGGGTGGAGCTTGATTCCCTTAAGTCCGGAACGAAGGATGCGCTCAATCTCGGCTTCCGGATCCGCAAAGTCGGGATGAATTGTGCCGAAACCGATAAAGCGGGATTCTTTTTCGACCTCGCCCATGATGAAATTATTGATGGAAACAACCTGGCTGCTTTTTGTTGCGGTTGAGTGGATTACATAGTGGGTGACGCCGATTGCTTCTCCGCTTTTAAGGAGTTCCCTGGTTAAACCGCTGTAGGCCATAGTCCCGCCGTAGAATTCACTGATTGTCTCGCTCGCTTTTGCGGCGATTTTTTCCGGGTATATATGTGCATGAAAATCAATGACGGGCATGAAGTCACTTTGCGCTATTTTAGTACTTTTATCAAGCAGAAAAGGTATACCGCGCTTGACCAATAATTCCGGATATGTATTAATAGTTCTATTAAATAGAGGCATTAATTGAGTGCGGAAACCGACAAGTCAATGGAAATTAAGATTCTGGAAACCGCAGAACGGCTGTTTTTGGAAAAAGGGCTCTCTCTCACCTCGACGACTGAAATCGCGAAGGCAGTCGGGTGCAATCAAGCTCTCGTCCACTACTATTTCCGCACCAAGGACAAACTGTTCGAGGCGGTATTCCAGAAGAAGATTTTCGTGTTCATCACGTCTTTTATGAAAATCGATGGGGAAAACCTGTCCTTCGAGGAAAAGGTCAGGCACAAGATTGAGGCACACTTTGACATGCTTATGGAAAACCAGCAGCTGCCCTTTTTGTTTTTAAACGAGCTGATAACGAATCCGTCCCGCATCAAAATGATAAAGGAAAATTTCGGACCCCTTCCTTCCCTCGTGTACAGTCAGTTCGAGACGGAACTGGACGCGGAGATACAAAAGGGAACGGTCCGCCCGATTGCCGTGATCGATATCATCCTTTCGGTATTTTCCCTGAACATCGGGGTCTTTTTGGTGAAGCCGGTAATGAAGGAAGTGCTGGCCATGGAAGAAAAGGCCTTTACCGCTTTCGCGCGAAAAAGACGGGAAGAAAACGTGCAGATGATCTTAATGAGTCTGAAACCGTAATGCCCGCGGGTATTTTAAATATGGCTATCAATCAAGAGGAATAACATGAAACGGATTATCCTGCTGCTTGCGTTTGTCTCTCTCTCGTTTTCCGGCTGCGTGAAAACCGGTTCCGGCATCGAAGGTTCGGGAACCTTCGAGGCGACAGAGGTGATCGTTTCCTCCGAGGCGACGGGAAAGATTCTCGAGTTCACCGTCAGCGAGGGCGACGTCCTGAAGCGCGACGAGGCCGCCGGAAAGATAGATGCCGTGCAGCCTGTCCTGAAGCGTGCGCAGCTGCGCGCGAACATCAAGGGTGTCGAGAGCAGAAGGCCCGACGTCGCCCTCCAGATGGCGGCGACAGTTCAGCAGCTAGAGTCCGCGAAGACCGAGCGTGTCCGCATTGACAATCTGCTGAAGTCGGACGCGGCGAACAAAAAGCAGCTTGACGACGTCGATGCGCAGATTTCAGTTCTCGAGAAACAGATCGAGGCGCAGCGGACCACGCTGCAGAACAGCAGCAGGGGCATTACCGACGAAAGCTCGGCTCTCGAGATTCAGATTGCCCAGCTTGACGACCAGATAGGCAAATGCACGATAACGAGCCCGATTGACGGCACTGTCCTGGTGAAATATGCGCAGAGGGGCGAGCTTGCGGTCTCGGGGAAGGCGCTGTTCAAGATTGCCGACATGAACGCGATGTTTTTACGCGCGTACATAAGCGAGGCGCAGCTCTCGAATTTCAAGCTTGGCCAGAGCGTGACGGTTCTTACCGATACGGGCATCAAGGATAACCGTAGCTACCCGGGCACCATAACCTGGATTTCGGACAAAGCCGAATTTACCCCGAAGACGGTTCAGACAAGAGACGAGAGAGCGAATCTCGTATATGCCGTCAAGGTGGCGGTCAAAAACGACGGATACCTGAAGATAGGCATGTACGGCGGCATCAAGACTGAAAATGAATAAATCCATCGTTGAGGTATCCCTCATTGAGCGGAAATACAAAAAAGTGGCCGCCCTTTCCTCCGTCAGTTTCGACGTGCTCGGGGGCGAGCTCTTCGGTATCATCGGGCCGGACGGCGCGGGAAAGACCACGCTGTTCCGCATTCTCGCAACCCTTCTTCTCGCCGATTCGGGAACGGCGTCTGTATGCGGATTCGACGTGGTCAAGGATTACCGCGCCATACGGAACCGGATTGGGTACATGCCGGGAAAATTTTCCCTCTACCAGGACTTGACCGTCGAGGAAAACCTTGCCTTTTTCGCCACTGTGTTCAACACTACGATTGAGGAAAACTACCATCTGGTCCGCGACATATACGTGCAGATCGAGCCATTCAAAAAACGGCGCGCGGGGGCCCTTTCCGGCGGCATGAAGCAAAAGCTCGCCCTCTGCTGCGCCCTCATCCACAAGCCCGAAGTGCTGTTTCTCGACGAGCCGACGACGGGGGTCGATCCCGTGTCGCGCAAGGAATTCTGGGAGATGCTCGGCAAGCTCAAACGGGAGGGCATAACGATCATCGTATCGACGCCGTACATGGACGAGGCGGAAAAATGCGACCGTATCGCCCTAATACAGAACGGCTCGTTTCTGACGATTGACACACCGGAAAAAATAGTTACCCGGTTTACCCTGCCCCTGTGCGCGGTGCGCGGGGACTCCATGTTCGGCCTCCTCAAGGACATCCGCTCCTATCCGGGAATCCACAGTTGTTTCCCTTTCGGCAACGCCCATCACGTCGCCTTTTCCGATCCCCTGCTGACTCCTGCCGTCCTCGCGCGCTACCTTGAGGACAGGGGGCACTCTGGAATCGATATAACAATGATAAAGGCTGATATCGAGGACTGCTTCATGAACCTTGCGTCAACGGAGGTCCGCCCGTGAGCGTAATCGAGACGGAGGATTTGACGAAAATGTACGGGGATTTCACCGCGGTGGACCATATCAGTTTCTCCGTCGAGCGCGGGGAGATCTTCGGCTTTCTCGGGGCTAACGGCGCGGGGAAGACGACTGCCATGCGGATGCTTTGCGGCCTCAGCCGGGCAACGAGCGGCAAGGGGACGGTCGCCGGTTTTGACATCAATAGGGACGTCGAAAAAATAAAACGAAGCATAGGATACATGAGCCAGAAGTTTTCACTGTACGAGGATTTGACGATACGCGAGAATCTCCGCCTGTACGCGGGCATTTACGGCATAAGGGAAAAGGATATCGCGCCCAGGACCGACGCGCTGCTTTCGGAGCTCGGCTTTCTCGCGGAAAAAAACACCCTGGTCAAGGCGCTCCCCCTCGGGTGGAAGCAGAAACTCTCGTTTTCGGTGGCGATATTCCATGCGCCGAAAATCGTGTTCCTTGATGAGCCGACGGGCGGAGTCGACCCCGCGACGCGCCGGCAGTTCTGGGAGCTCATTTACGCGGCGGCAGACAGCGGCATCTCAGTGTTCGCAACGACCCACTATATGGACGAGGCCGAGTACTGCAGCCGCGTATCGATCATGGTGGACGGAAGGATCGAGGCTCTGGACACTCCGAGCAACCTGCGCGAGCGGTACCAGTGCGGGACAATGGACGAAGTATTTCATCAGCTTGCCAGAAAGGCGAAGCGGGGAGCGGACTGAAAGATGAAACAATTTATCGCTTTTGTCCGTAAGGAATTCGATCATATATTCCGGGATACCTGGACCATGATTATTCTGCTTCTTCTGCCTGTCCTTATGCTCGTTCTTTTCGGCTATGCGCTGTCGACCGAGGTGAAGAATACCGGCATCGCGATTTACGACCCGTCGAAGGACGCGGCTTCTGAAGAGATAACGAGACTGCTCGGGATGAGCGGGAGTTTCAGGATCACGAAAATACTGGAATCCCCCGCCCAGATTGAGGAGGTGCTGAAGAAAACAGGCACCGGAGTCGTCGTTGTGTTCAGTAGCCGGTTTTATGACAACATGCTGCATACCGGGGAAGCGCAGATACTGCTTGTCACGGACGCGACTGATCCCAATACGGCAGTGACGGTGACGAACTATGCTTCAAGCATCATCGCGGGCTATCAGGCGCGGGTGAATGCAAATGTCTCCGTTCCATATCAGATAGAGACTGTTCCGAAATTCCTCTACAATCCCGAGATGAAGAGCTCATACAACTTTGTGCCGGGGGTTATGGGCATGGTCATCATGCTGATCTGCGCGATGATGACCTCGATTTCAATCGCGAAAGAAAAAGAGACGGGTACCATGGAGATTCTTCTGGTTTCGCCGATGAAGCCCCTTCTGATAATACTGTCAAAAGCGGTGCCTTATTTTTTCCTGTCGTGCATCAACCTTGCCACCATTCTTCTCATCGCTCATTTTGTGTTCTCGGTACCGATCGCGGGAAGTCTTTTTACACTTATTTTTATTTCACTTCTCTATATCTTCGTGTCCCTGTCAATCGGGCTTTTGATCTCGTCGATCGCGTCAACGCAGATCGCGGCCCTCCTCGTTTCGGGAATGGCGCTGATGATGCCGGTCATGTACCTTTCGGGAATGATGTTTCCCGTCGAGAACATGCCCGCTGCCCTCCGCGTATTCTCGCAGATTATACCCGCGAAGTGGTATATCCTGGCGGTACGGAAAATAATGATAAAGGGCCTGGGAATCACCTCGATTTTACGGGAAACCGGGGTGCTGTTCCTGATGGCCCTGGTTCTGATTACCGTCAGCCTGAAAAAATTCAAGATTAGGCTGGAGTAGTCAATGCTGAAATATCTGGTCGAAAAGGAATTCAAGCAGCTTTTGCGAAACGCGTTTCTGCCGCGCATGATAGTTTTTTTCCCGATAATGGTCCTGCTTTTTCTTCCCCTCGCGGCGACTTTCGAGGTGCGCAACATCAAGGTTGCCCTCGTGGACAATGACCTCTCTCCCTCGTCCGCGTCATTGACGGAAAAAATCGTCTCGTCGGCATATTTCACCCTCACGAGCGCCGGGACGGATTATCATTCCGCCCTTGGTACCGTCGAGTCTGACGCCGCCGACATCATCCTGGAAATTCCGCATGGTTTCGAATCAGATTTGGCTAAAGAGCTTTCGTCCCGCGTCATGATTTCGGTCAACGCGGTGAACGGGACAAAAGGTGCGATCGGCAGCTCCTACCTGACCGGAATTATCCGGGACTACAGCGCATCTCTTCGCGCGGCGCTCATGCCCCCCTCGTCGCGTCTGACCGCTCCTTCTTTCGCCGTGGTGCCGCTTTTCCGTTTCAACGCGCATTTGAAGTACACCGTTTTCATGGTGCCTGCCCTTATGGTAATGCTCCTCACCATGCTCTGCGGCTTTCTTCCCGCACTGAACATCGTCGGCGAAAAGGAAAAGGGTACCATGGAGCAGATGAACGTCACTCCCGTGCCGAAATTTACCCTGATCCTCTCAAAGCTCATCCCGTACTGGGTTATCGGCTTTATCGTCCTGACCCTCGCGTTCGTCCTGGCCCGTGCGGTGTACGGCCTCGCTCCTGCGGGCAACGTGGCGGTGATCTACCTTTTTGCGTCCATATTCATTCTCTCGATTTCCGGCTTCGGACTCGTGATTTCCAATTACGCGAAAACCCTGCAGCAGGCGATGTTCATGATGTTTTTTTTCATTATAACTTTTATTTTCATGAGCGGATTGTATACCCCGGTAAGCAGCATGCCCGAATGGGCGCAAGTTATCAGCGTGTTCGTCCCGCTCAAGTACATGATCGAGGTATTGCGCATGGTTTACCTGAAGGGAAGCGGTGTTGCGGACCTGTACGCTCAGTTTTTCGCCCTTTGCTGCTTTGCCCTGTTTTTCAACGGGTGGGCGGTGTTGAGCTACCGCAAGACCAATTGAAAATCTCTTCCGGGAGAGCGTTCAGTAACCGAGGTTTTCCCCGACAACGAGAACAGTAAAGTCGCTGCGGCTCGGCCGCCTTTTCAGTACACTATAGACGCGGCATATACGCCTTTCACCATGGCAGTCGGTGCAGGTTCCCTTTACGGTGCAGGGGTTAGGAATGTCGAGCCTTTTATTGTTCATGGGCGATGCGGTTGTTTCGCAGCGTTCTTGTGCTTCGGCGAGGTTTCTGACTATCTTGTTGCTTCCGATGACAACCACCGTTTTTTTTGGACCGAAGGTCAGGGCTGCCACGCGGTTTCCGTTGCCGTCGATATTGAATATCTCGCCGTCAAGGGTGACTGCGTTCGAGCTTGAGAGAAACAGGTCGCAGGTGAGCTGGGAGCGCATGATTTCCATTTTCGCATCCGCACTCAAGTCTTTTTTCTGGTGGTCGAGAATCCGCACTTCTGCCTTTTCCAGGACGGCGTGTAAGCCTATTTCCTTGAGCGTTATCGAGCCGCCGAGACCGACTGACATGCCGGGGACGAGCAGCCCTTCGATGAACGCACGCGCGTCCTCTCCCGTTTCGATAAAAAGAGCGGTAAAACCGTTTTTTTCCAGAGCCTTACAGGCTTCCGTTCCGAGCGTATGCCCGTGCCATTGTGTTACTGTATTCATCATTGCGTATTATATCATTTTTTTAATATTACTGGTATAAATTTCAATGGTGGGGCGTCTGTATATATGAAGACTATGAATGGAACAAGCGAACTTGAACATGCGTATATAACTGAACGCAGCGGCATGCTGGCCTGGCTCGCGATCCGCGTGGACCGGGAGGAAGCCGAGGACATACTGCAGGACGTGATGCTGCGGGCCTTTACCCGTCTTGACGCGCTTGAGCCCGTACGCGACCTGGGCGCCTGGCTGTGGCGTAGCCTGCGCAACGGCGTGATAGACGCCTGGAGAACTCGAAAAAGGCGGAAAACCGCCTCTTCCCCGGTTGACGAGCTTGATCTCCTCGTTGACCGCGCTTTCCGGGGCGTGGAGGATGAGCTTGAACGCGCTGAAGTTATCGAAGCGCTGTACGAGGCAATCGATTCGCTTCCCGCCGAACAGAAGGAAGTGATCGTTGCCCAAAGCCTTCTGGAAGAAACTTTTTCTTCCATATCGAAAAGAACCGGTGTGCCGGTTGAAACGCTTTCCGCACGCAAGAGACGCGCACTCGCAAACCTTGCATCGAATCTTAAGGAGTATTTTTATGAATGACATGAAAGAACACATACACCGGCATTGGGACCATTCCCGTTTTTCGCCGCTCGCGATAGCCGGTATGGTTATCGGCGGCCTAGTCCTCGCCGTTTTATTCGGCTTCCTTTTTGGATGGATAGTCATGTATCTGTGGAACTATTTGATGCCGGTTATTTTCGGCCTGCCGGTGATAAGCTTTTGGCAGGCGTGGGGACTGGTCGTCCTGTCGCATATCCTGATCAAACCGGGCTACGGAAGCCACGGGCATCACGGGAAGGGCAGGGGCAAAGACTGCAGAAACGGCTGGCGTGAGGAAGTGAAGGAAAAATTTACGACATCCGATGAAGTCAAGGAATAAAGATTTTAGGGCCCGGGTTTTACCCGGGCTTTTTTTATGATGTCATTCAGTAGCCGAATAGCTCACGGTTCAGCGTAAACGGTCTGCGGTGATTCCTGCCAAATAGTATTCCTTTTCAACGTGCCAATTAAAAAGTACTTTTTCTTGTGCGAAAGCCGAAACCAATGCTTCAATTACAATAACAAATCAACAGGAGGGAATTTATGAGTAATGTTGCCAAGGGATCGATGTCGTCCCGCGTTCGAATCCAGCAAGTCGGCAGGTTTTTGAGCGGAATGGTTATGCCTAATCTGGGGGCTTTTATCGCATGGGGGCTTATCACTGCCCTTTTTATTCCGACGGGCTGGATTCCAAACGAGAAGCTGAGTACCCTGGTCGGTCCGATGATTACCTATCTTATTCCGCTCCTTATCGGTTTTACCGGAGGACGCATGATATGGGGAATCCGCGGCGGCGTGGTCGGAGCGGTAGCCACGATGGGAATTATCGTGGGAGCGGGAATCCCCATGATTCTCGGCGCCATGATAATCGGGCCGGTTGCCGGCGTGTGCGTAAAATTCTTTGACGACAGGACCGAGGGCAAGATTCCCGCCGGTTTCGAAATGCTCGTCGCCAATTTCTCCGCAGGGATCATCGCGATGATTCTTGCCCTGCTTTCGCTGATCGTAATTCAGCCGGTAGTGGCCGGCCTTATGACGACCCTTCAGGGCGCCGTCGGCTGGATCGTCGAAAGAAAACTCCTGCCCCTCGCTTCTCTGTTCATCGAACCGGGAAAAATCCTGTTCCTGAATAACGCGATCAATCACGGCGTGCTCGGCCCTCTTGGTATTGCCCAGGTTACGGAATCGGGGAAGTCGATCATGTTTCTGCTCGAAGCCAATCCTGGTCCCGGACTCGGTGTCCTGCTGGCTTACTGGATGTTCTCAAAGGGAAGCGCCAAAGCCACGGCTCCCGGCGCCATCATCATTCACTTTTTCGGCGGTATCCACGAAATTTACTTTCCCTATATACTCATGCAGCCGATTCTTGTTCTGTCCGTAATCGCCGGCGGCATGACAGGAGTCACGACTTTCATGCTCCTTGGAGCCGGTGAAGTCGCCTCTCCGTCGCCGGGAAGCATATTCGCCCTGATGGCCGTCGCGCCCCGGGGTGGTCTTCTTCCTGTCCTTGCCGGCGTGTTTACCGCCGCAGCGGTGAGCTTTCTCGTCGCGATTCCTTTCGTGAAGAGAGCCGCATCGAAGATGAAGGACGAGGAGATCGATGTCAGCCTATCCACCGCGAAGGTGGCCGTCACAGACCTGAAAAATCTTGGTAAAGTCGAGACCATTGCCTTCGCCTGCGACGCGGGAATGGGAACAAGCGCGATGGGCGCGACCCGATTGAAGAAACTGCTTGCGGAGGCGGGACTTGCGAGCATCAAGGTAACTCACTGCGCGGTGAACGAAATACCGCGCGGAGTAAATGTGGTAATCTGCCAGAAAAGCCTTGCCGACCGTGTCCGCTCCTCGAATCCCGGTACACAGGTTTTTGGAATCTCCAACCTGGTCAGCGCCGGAGAATATCAGGAAATCGTCGACGAATTGGTAGCCCTTAAGGGAAATTGAGCGTAAAATGAATGTAGTGCGGATGCCGATACAAATGATTTGTATTGGCATTTGCCGTTAAGAAAAAGAAGGCAGGACGATGGGTTTTTTTGAATTTCTTAAAGAACACAGTACAATTTCACTGAATATGGAAGCGCTTGACTGGAAAGACGCGATCAGAAAAGGCGGAAGTCTTCTTGTAAATTCAGGATGCTGTGAGGAACGATATATCGAAGCGATGATAACCAGCTGTGTCCAAAACGGTCCCTATTTTATCCTCGCTCCCGGTCTTGCCATGCCTCATTCCCGTCCGGAGAATGGAGTGCTCAAAACCGGATATGCCCTGGTTACCCTCAAAAAGGGAGTCGAGTTCGGAGACGAGGAGAATGATCCCGTCGATGTGCTGATATTTATGGCCGCCAGGGACCAGGCGACTCATACCGAGGTTGCCATGACTGAGATCGCGGATTTTTGCGATAACATCGACTGGCTTTTGGAGCTTCGCGTCGCGAAAAGTCTTGATCAGGTTCTCTCTCTTTTGTCACGCGCCGAAAAAAGGATAATCACGTAAATGAAAACAACAGCGGTACGATTATATGGAAAAAACGATCTGCGCCTCGAGGAATTTCCTCTGCCCGAAATTACCGATGACGAGATTCTCATGGAGGTTGTCGCGGACAGTCTCTGCATGAGTTCATGGAAAGCAGTCCAGGCGGGTGCTGACCACAAACGGGTGCCGAAAGACATTCATGTCAATCCGGTCATCATCGGTCACGAAATGTCCGGCTTTCTGGTCACGATAGGAAAAAGATGGAAATCAAAATTTCAGGAAGGCCAGATGGTTACTATCCAACCCGCCCTCAATTACCTCGGGTCAATGGATTCGCCCGGCTATACCTATAAATACTGCGGCGGTGAGTCAACTTTCGTGATACTGCCTGTCGAGGTCATGCTTGTCGACGCACTCCTTCCGGTTGCCGCTGACGGGTATTTCCAGGCAGCCCTTTCCGAACCCTACTCCTGCGTCATCGGCGCCGCGCACTCGATGTTCCGCTCGAGCCGCACAACCCATTCCCACGAGATGGGCCTGAAGGACGGCGGGAAAATGGCCATTCTCGGGGGCTGCGGACCCATGGGCCTTGCCGCGATCGATTATGCCATGGCCGGCAACGCGAGGCCTTCCCTCATCATTGTCTCGGATCAGGATGCGAAAAAAATCGAGCGTGCCCGCGCAATTTTTGCACCCGTCGCCGCAAGCCGCAATATCGAGCTGAAAATAATCAACACCAAGGGAGTCCCGGACGAGCTTGTGCTTCTGAGGGAGGCATCCGGGAGCGATCTCTATGACGACATTTTTGTCATGGTGCCGGTTCCTGCGGTTCTGGA
>JAYVSC010000195.1:0-9326 GCA_043775705.1 Spirochaetales bacterium
TGGTTTCCGGATCAGCCTTCAGGATGGCGATGGTTTCGTAGCCGTCCATGTCGGGCATCTTGATATCAAGCAGGATGAGCTCGGGCTGGGCTTTCTTCGCGATCTGGATGGCGCGCTCCCCGTTTTTCGCCTGGAGAGGATAAAAACCCTGTTCGAGAAGTGTCTCTGTCAGCACCTTCAGGTTTTCCTCGATATCGTCCACGATCAGAATTCTTGTCTGTTCAATCATGCGAATGCCTTCTGTAGGGTTGAGATTATTTTTGTCAGGGTGTCCTCGTCGAAATTTCCGGCCGCGAATTTCATCAGCGCGGCCAGTCCCGAAAGATCCTTGTGCGGGAGCATCTTTGTCTCGACGATCGCCTGCACGCCGGTAAAGTCGTTTATCTGCACTGCGTCGGCTATTTCGGCTATGGTTTCCTTTCCGAGCCGGTTCGACGCGTACGCGAAATCCAGCGTGTCGAATTCGGGCACGACCGTACTTTGGGCTGCCGGCGCCTTTTCGTACTCGAGTGCGATTCCTGATTTTTCCTTTATCAGGCCGAAAAGAGAAGACCGTTTGAAGGGTTTCGCGAGGAATCCGTCGAAGCCCGAGGCGAGGATTTTTTCCTCGTCGTTGGTAAAGGCGCTCGCGGTAAGCGCGAAGATGCGGATTGATTTATTCGCGTCATTCCCCTTGATGAGGCGCATCGCCTCATACCCGTCCATGACGGGCATCTTGATGTCCATGAATATTATCTGGGGCTTAATGTCCCTTGCGAGCTCGACGGCGATTTTTCCGTTCTCCACCTCGATAGTTATGAAGCCGGCCGTCACGAGCATTTCCTTGAGCACGAGCCGGTTAAGCTCCTTGTCGTCGACGATCAGGGCGGTCACTTCCGCGCCTTTTTTCACGGCGATGGCGACCATTTCCGATTCTGCCTCCGCCGGCTTCTCGTGCGATTCGGGGAGGAAGAGGGAAAAGGTGAAGGTGCTTCCCTTGCCCAGCTCGCTCTGCACGGTGAGCTTCCCCCCCATCATCTGGATGAATCGGGACGATATGGCCAGACCCAGTCCCGTGCCGCCCTCGTTGTCGGTAACCGACGACTGTGTGAAGGGCTGCATGATCATTTCGATTTCGTTTGAGGGGATGCCTTTCCCCGAGTCGGTGACGGAAAATTTGATCTCGCCGTTCTCGACGCCGACCAGGATGCCTATGCCGCCCTCTTTCGTGAACTTGACGGCGTTTCCGACCAGGTTGATGATAACCTGTCTCAGTTTCCCGAGATCTCCCCTTACCATCTCCGGGATGTCGCCCGCGAATTCGACGTAGAGCGAAAGCCCGTTTTTCTTGCACCGGAGGGAGAACATCTCGCGGATGTCGCCGATGAACTGCTTCAGGCTGAATACCGTGTTGTGCAGCTCGAGTTTGCCGGCCTCGATTTTCGAGATGTCGAGGATGTCGTTGATGAGGGAGAGCAGGTGTTCCCCGCTCCGGGAGATGATGTCTATTTTTTCGAGCTGTCCTTCAGTCAGGTTTTTGTCGGTGCTTAAAAGCTGCGTAAAGCCGAGCACCGCGTTGAGCGGGGTGCGCAGCTCATGGCTCATGTTCGCGAGGAATTCGCTCTTCAGGGCGTTTGCGCTCTCGGCAGAATTTTTCGCGCCCGTAAGCGCATCCTCAATCATAAGCTGCTGCGAGATGTCCCGGAGTATGGCGGTGTATATCAGGGTTCCGTCGGTATCAGACTTGCTCACGTTGCTTTCGAACATTCTCTTTTCGCCGCTTTGGTGGATGCCGGTAAAGCGCTTGATCCCGTTCTGGTGCCCGTAAAGATGGTCGATCAGCGCCTTTTCCTGCGTGCATTCATCGCAGACCTCGTTCTTTTCGGGCGTAAACTCGATAAGGTCGAGCAGGGTTTTGCCCATCATTTCCGCGGCTCTGTAGCCGAAAAACTGTTCCGCCGCGGGATTGAAGACAATGATGTGCCCTTCGCCGTCGAATGATATGATCGGGTCGGCTGCCTGGTCGACGATCATCTCGAGCCTCACGCTCGAGCACTCGAGGTCGTGCTGCTGCCTTTTAATCAGCGTGTTGATTTCGGAGTAGACTTCCGCAAACTCGTCGTTCGTGACTATGTCTATTGTAGTGCTGTTTTGGGGATCAGACGAAGTGAGGGCCCCGAGTCGTTCCCTGATCGTCTTGATGGGGTGCTGGATCAAGCCCTTGATCTGGAGCATAAGCTCGATCACGTAAAAGAGATACAGGCCTATCTTGACGAGGAACACGCCCAGGGTACCGTGGATCTGCTGCGCCTGGAGGGTCTCCTTGAAAAAGAAATTGATGTCTCCCTCGCTTCCCGCAGGCGGGAGCATCCGCGCGCCCATGCTGAAGAAATTGGCGGTTGTGCTTAAAAGCTGAAAAATAAAGAAAAACACGATGGCGCCGATTATCAGAAACACCTTTTTATACAGGGAAGTTTTTTTCAGCTTGATGTCCGGAAACAGGGACAAGGCCTTGCGTTTCGCGCCGAACAGAATATTTTCCAGATTGAAGGAGAGAATGACCCCGATGAGCACGCCCTTTGAAAGCGCATTCATCAGCATGAAATTGCGGGCAAGAGAAATAAATGCGGTATCCTTGTTAAACGCCTGGGAACCGAATTCACCAAGGGTAAAACCGATAACCGACACAAAAATAGTAAAAAAATGGAGACCGTTAAAATGCTTGACGATGTGCAGCGCTTCCTTACGGGTGACTGGTTTTTCATTTGCGCAGTCTAGGTTGAACTGGAAGATGGGATCCAGATACCGGAAAAGAACAATCGTGCTGCCGAGGAGAAGGGCCCATATGAGGATTGCCGATTTCGGATTTGACATCATGTCCATGCACCGTGAAAAAGCCGCGCTCAGGCTGTCGCCTGAGAAATCGCCGAAAAGTACCATGGAAAGGGGGATTCCGAGAATCAGGGGCAGGGTTGCCAGGACTTGTCCCTGATAGCTGCACCGGAAGAAGGATATACGTCTGTGTTTTCGCATCTTCTAAATATACTACAAATCATCAAAATCTTCATCCAGGAACCGCATCGGGCAAAAAAGTATGGAGAATTTCAGCTCCGTTGAAATTCTCCGGAGGAATGCGCACCGCGCATTCCTCTATTCCCAGCCGAATGTCGCAGGGGGCTTGTTGGTGATGTCGTAGTAGAGCGCGTCGACAAAGGGAAGGCTTGCGAGGCGGTCGACAATCCGTTTGAGCACGATGAGGTCCAGATGGGCGAAGCGGGCGGTCATGACGTCTTCGGAAACGACGGGTCGCAGCACGATCGAGCAATGGTCCTTTTGACCGGCATAGGGCAGGTTTACCGTCAGATGCTGGAATATTTTCGTGTACCAGAGGCTCTTTTTGAACTCTTCGAGGACGATCGCGTCGGCTTCCCGGGTTTGGTCAAGACGGCTCTTGTCGCAGTAGCCTTCCTGCAGGCAGCATTTCCCCTTTACCTCTTCGCGTTCCCAGAGGGTCAGGATAGTACGGTTTACGTCCTTGAAGCCGTTCGTGATCAGGGACGAGGCTTTTTCGAGCTCGTCCCAGGAGGGGAATGCCTTGAAAAGATCATTAAAAGACAGAACGGCAGGGTAGCGGTAGGTGCGGAAATCGCCCTGCACGCCGACGGATTTGACCGGGAGCACCCCTATGCCCGCAAAAGAGGACTGTGCCGCCGGAGAAAAGAGATATGCGGGAAGGGCGGTTGTTTCCATCGTTTTTTGCGCTTCTTCAAACTCGCTTGCTTCCGTAAAATTCCCGTCATAGCAGAGCACGTTTATGGAAAGCCCGGGGCCGGGAAAGGGATGGCGGAACACCAGTTCGTCGCTCAAGCCGATTTTTTTTCCTATAATACGCACTTCGTCCTTGTAGAGATCCTTCAGGGGTTCGATGATGAGCCCGCGGGCGATCAGGGCCTGTATACCGTCGACGCGGTTGTGGTGGGTTTTGATTGTGTGCGAGTTTTTCGTGCCGCCTGACTCGATGATGTCCGGATACAGGGTTCCCTGGCCGAGAAGCCAGTTGTCCTCGTTCAAGCCGAGCCGCTTGACGACCTCGTCCCGCACGGTGATGAAGGTTTCGCCGACTGCCTTGCGCTTTTTCTGGGGATCTGTCATCCGGTATACCGCTTTCAGGAAGGTTTCGCTTGCATCCTCGACCATGAAGTTGGTAAAGCCGAATTCACGATAGCGCGCGGCAATGATCGCGCTTTCGTCCTTGCGCATAAAGCCGTTGTCTATATGGAGGCCGAGTACTCGTTCCTGTCCGAGGGCCTTGTTCAGCAGCGCGAAGGCAACGGTGGAATCAACCCCGCCGGAAAGAAAGAGAAGCACTTTGCGTTTGGTTTTACCGTCGCTTCCGTCCGCGATTGCGTGAATCTGCGCGATAATCTGCTCGAGCACCTGGTTTTCGTTCCAGTTTTTCTGCATCCCGCAGATAGAGATGAAATTCGTCAGAATCCTGTCGCCGTCCGGAGTGTCTTTCACCTCGACATGGCACTGGAGGCTGTATCTTTTTTTTGCCCTGTTCTGGAGGGCCGCGTAGGGGCAGTCTTTGGTCGAAGCAATTACCTCGAATCCGGGAGGAAGGGCGAGGACCCCATCCTGATGGCTCATCCACACCTGGGCAGGCAGCGTGATACCGGCAAAAAGCGGACTATCGCTTAAAGGTTTTCCGTCAAGAGTGCGCTGCAGCTGCGCAAAGCCGAATTCGCCTACAGCGGCTTTTTCGACTTTTCCGCCGTATTCCTTCGCCATGAGATGATGCCCATAACAGAGTCCCAGGATCGGTATGTCCAGGCTTAGTATATCTGAATTGAATGAAGGAATGTGCTCGTCATACACCGAGGAAGGACCGCCTGAAAAGATGATACCCTGTGCGCCGGTGAAGGCATCGAGATCCGACGAAGGCAGGGCTATCTCCGAATAAAAACCGGCAAGGCGGAGCCGTTTGGCTATCAAATGGGCATACTGGCTTCCGAAATCAAGGACAATAATTTTTTCTTTCGTCATGGTTAAGGATAGCAGAAACAGGGGGGAAAGTGAAGCGGGAAAGGAGGCAAGGCGTCCGGGAATAGAAATTAACTGCTCTCAATATTGTGCTTATTAAACTAGCCGCCTTTTTAGAAACCCTTCCCCTTGTTTATGCAATTAGGTGCTTAGCTCTCCAACCTGCTCCCGGCTGGCCCTTTTCAGGTGCTTCACCTGTAGTAAAGTCAATAATTGGTGGATTGTCTTCTTTCATCTGCCAAATATTTTCGCACCAGAGTGTTTTCGTCTTTTGATGAGACCACATATGTCGGTGAGTATACAGACGTTTGAACGCATTTTTCGCGTTCAGAGATTCCAGTAAATGTACCTTGTCTGCATGCGTTTCCTGGGCATCAATATCTATAAAGTTGTTTATTTTAAAGGGTTTTCTGAACGTATGATGACCAAAAATTATAAGCATTTTTGTTATTGCCATGTTCGCTTCCTTATCAGCGCGAACCGTTTCCCTTGCGTGAGACGAAGAGTTCTTCCGTATTTCTCTGTCTAAATAATTAACTGGAAAAAGGGGATTCCCCATGGTACGCTCAGCCCTTGAACTGGTTGTTTTGTGCTCAAAAAGGCCGAGTTCCGAAAGATGAACGACTTCAGGAAGTTCTTTCAATGCAACAACATATTCTGTCTTTTGATCGGTATATAAACTAAAGGGACTCAGGATGGGGCGATTCAGATACAAAGCAAAAATCTCGCGAAACACTTCTTTAGTCCGCTCGATTAATTCTCTTTCCCGAGGTCTCCAAACGTGATCAATCAAATCCCTCTTCTGCTTTTGAGTTTCTGTCATTCGGCCTTTTCTGCGCATCAGGGCAAGATTAAAAAGGTAAGGAATTCGGGACTCACAACCTACGGCTATATTGAAATTATTGGGGAAATTCTGACTCCGAAGGTATGATTCAAACCCATCAAAAGCGATGTTTTCAGGCAGCGGAAAATCACTCAATGCTGCATCAAAAAGATTGAGATAATTTCGTGCAAGTCGTTGCTGCCTATTTTTGAGCGCGTTATATGAGAGGGATATATCCCTGCCAATTTGCCGATACCCGGAACAAGCATATATCCTGTTATCCAACATTTCAAAGTCGACAGTTGAATGAGTCCAATAGTGGAGGGAAAATGTTTGTGTTGAACAACTTCTCCCACATTCGGAACACGAAAAGCGTTGAATCCAGCCTCTACCCTTGGTGTAAAACCTTCCTCGTTTGATAAACCAGGCTGATTTTGACGTATCTACAGGGTTATGAAATTGACATTGCGGGTTTGGACAGAATTCGGGTTCTTGTACGGGGTCGTAATTGCTTGCCGGCTTAGCCACGTTATAGGCCTCCAATAGAGCGGTTATTCCGGTCTATTAGTTTTATATGACAGATCAGGTATTTTGCCTGTGTTTTAAGAAAAAGCACAATATTAGGAGCAGTTTTCATTCCTTCCCAAATCCCGAAGCTGCTTTTTTCTCCCCGAAATCCTCCTGCTTTCGTGCTACACTCTGGAACAAAGAGGTGTTTCAATGAAAACAAAAAAGATTGTACTCTCCGTCCTTTTCCTGTCTCTCCTACTTTGCGACTTTTACGGCCTGCAGATAAAAACCGAACGGCAGGTCGATGATCATACCGTCGATATTCTGTTTGTCTCTCCGTCAATCCTGAAAAACCGTATCGGGGATACATCGGACGGCTCGATACGCGTAATCCTTCCTCCGTCGTATGCTTCTTCGGACAAGAGGTATCCGGTTATTTATTTTCTGCACGGGTACGGGGACAGCATCTATCAGATGTCTGGCTACTATTCGGTGCTTTCCGATGCATTTAAGGCGGGAAATGCAGGCGAATTCATCATCGTAAATGTCAATGGAACGAACAGGCTCGGCGGGAGCTTTTATGATAATTCCCCGGTGACGGGCAACTGGCGGGATTTTGTGGTCAAGGAAGCAGTTCCGCTTGTGGACTCCAAATTCCGCACCAGAGCGGACAGGGCTTCCCGGGGGATTGCCGGCTTTTCCATGGGAGGATACGGTGCCCTGAACATCGCGTTCCTCCATCCCGCAGTGTTCGGCGCCCTCTGGGTACACGCCCCCGGCCTTTTGAAGGGCGGGGACCTTCCATTGATGCTCGGCCAGTGGAATTCCTCGATCCGGAAGGCCTATGCCTCCGTGTATTCCTATAATCTGAAAAACAAGGACAATTATGCCGTCGTTCCCGCGATGGACGGTTCCGGCGCGGATGCCCAGATTATCGCTGCCTGGTACAGCGGATTCGGGGATATCCCGGAAAAGGTAAGCGCGTACTTGAGGCAGAAAAACCGTCTTGTCGGGATTTCCCTTAATTACGGCTCGTCCGATATGTATCCCTGGCTCGTCAAGGGTACGCAGGAACTTGACGCGGAATTGACGGCCAAGGCGGTTCCCCATACGCTGCGCGTCTGGGACGGCGGGCATACCTTCGGTGCGTCCCAGGTGATCGACGGCATGCTTCCCTTCTTTTCCGGCGTGCTGAAGGGCAACTGAGGCCTCCCGGGACTGTCTTGTCAAAGTGAGCGCTTCTTACTAGAATCCCTGAATGCTCAATAAACCCTCCCGCGCAAAAGAAGCCGGACTTACCCTGGCGGCCCTCGGCATTGTCTTCGGCGATATCGGGACTTCCCCCCTGTACGCCCTCCGCGAAAGCTTTGCCGTCAGTACCGGCATGCAGACCCAGGCCGCCAACATTATCGGGATCGTCTCCCTTCTTATATGGACGCTCAGTCTCGTCGTCTGCGTCAAATACCTCGGCTTTGTGCTCCGGGCGGACAACAAGGGGGAGGGCGGTATTCTTGCCCTCATCAGTCTCATTTCCCGCTTTATCCCGAAAGACCATGCAAAGCGGGCCGCCTTTGCCGCCACCCTCGGCATTATCGGCGCCGCCCTTCTTTACAGCGACGGCATGCTTACCCCCGCCATTTCGGTTCTTTCCGCGATCGAGGGACTCAACATCATCACCCCGCGCCTGACCCCCTACGTGGTTCCCCTTTCGCTCATCGTTCTCGTCGCGATCTTTCCCTTCCAGTCGCGGGGAACCGCCAATATCGGCCGGATTTTCGGGCCCATCCTTATCCTGTGGTTTTTCGTCATCGGCTTTCTGGGCTTCCATTCGATCATTCACCGCCCCGCCATTCTCGCCGCGTTGAATCCCCTTGCAGCCGTTTCCTTCATGTTCCGCAACGGGAAGATCAGCCTTGAGGTGATGGGGTCCGTGTTTCTCGCGATGACCGGCGCCGAGGTGCTGTACTCCGATCTCGGCCACTTCGGCCGCGCCCCTATCCGGCGCGCCTGGTTCTGCCTTGTGTATCCGGCCCTCCTGCTCAATTATGTCGGGCAGGGCGCCTTTCTCCTCGAGCATCCCGGCGAGAGCGCAAACCTCTTTTACCGGCTGGCTCCCTCCTGGGCTGTCCTTCCCCTCGTGATCCTCGCGACGGGGGCCACGATTATCGCGTCCCAGGCTGTCATCACCGGGGCCTTTTCCCTTGCCCGGCAAAGCGCTCAGCTGGGTCTCTGGCCGCGCATCGAGATCCGCCATACCTCGGCCGAGACGATAGGCCAGGTATACGTGCCCTTCATCAACTGGTTTCTGCTTTTGGGCACGGTGGGCCTCGTCCTCGCCTTCAGAACCTCGAGCCGCCTGTCCTATGCCTACGGCATCGCGATTTCGGCGACCATGTTCATCACTACCTGCCTCATGATCTACTATGCGCGCAAGGCTGCCCATGTCAAAATGATCATTCTCATTCCCGTTGCGATTATCTTCCTCGTCATCGATATAACGTTTTTCGTCGCGAACAGCCTCAAGATACTTTCCGGCGGCTGGATCGTGGTGGCCTTCGCCCTTGTCATATTCGTTTTGATGAAAACCTGGGTCGACGGGCGAAAAATCTCCAGCAGCAAGCTCGAAAAATACCGCATAAGCCCCGAACTGTTTATTCCCAGCCTCATTGCCCATCCGCCGACACGGGTAAAAGGGATTGCCGTATTCCTCTCGGGCGATCCGACAGGGCTGCCCAAGGCGCTGATGCACAACATCAAGCACAATAAAATCCTGCACGAGATGACCATACTCCTTTCGGTGCAGACCACGGATGAGCCCTATGTTGATGAAGCTGAGCGCATTCGCTTCCAACCCTACGGTATAGGCATATGGCAGGCTATCGTGTCCTTCGGCTTCAGCGAAACCCCGGACCTAGCCAGAGCCCTGAACGGCCTTGAAATTCCTGGCTTCACGAATGATCCACTGAAGGTG
>JAYVSC010000196.1:0-31131 GCA_043775705.1 Spirochaetales bacterium
TAGAGATCGGAGCCTCGTACGGCGCCATCGGCAAGTGTCTTCTTCAGGGAACGCAGATCATCGCTAACCGTGAAAAATACTTTATCGCGGATCAGCAGCTGCCTTCCTCCATTCCCGTTCTGAACAGATATCTGGGAATAGAAATAGATCCTCCGGACCTGGACTGGCTTTTCGCATGCGTTCCGGTCAAGGATGCGCTTCGCCGGCTGAGCGATTTCCTGGATGACACCCGCACCCAGAAGAATTTTCAGATACTCGAGGCATCCGCATTCGGCTTCGCCGATTTTCCCGAGGTACGGGCGCTCGTTAATACCGACAAGAACGTAGTGGTGCTGACCTCGTTTCTGCTTTATCAATTCGATCCATACCTTCGCGAGAAACTGCGCGGGGAAATACTGGCATTTACCGGACTCATTAAAGGGCATTGGATTAATCTGGACGTGGATACGACGAAAGAAAATGACTGTTATCTTGAATGGGACGGGCAGCGGCTCATCGATTTGCAGGATGATTACTGTGCGCGTTGGTCACGCCTATAGGCGTTTGAGCACCGCGATAAAGTACTTCAGATCCTCTTTCGTGCCTATGGTAACCCTTATGTAATTTTCCGCCGCCCCGTTTTTTCCGGGAATGCTTGCCACCCATATGCCGTACTCGGCAAGCAGGGCCATTAGTGACGCGGCGGTGAACGAGAGGTGGCGTATCATGATGATGCTGCACCGGGTTGGGATATATTTTACGTTCTTTATCCGCTCAAGATTTTCGTAGAGGAATTTCCTGTTCCCGTCCAATGTCCGCCGAACCTTTGCGAGGAAGGGAAATAGAATGCCGCTTTCGAGGGCATACCGCGCGAGCTTGTAATTTATTCTTGAAAATGGGAAGTTTGCGCGGTGCAGTGATATCGCGCTTACCCATTCACTCTGCATGATCGCATAGCCCATGCGTATATCGGCAAGGCCTATTGCCTTTGACAGGGTGCGCAGGACAATCAGATTGGGATAAACGCCGCTGAAGCGCGAGGCCGACTCGAGCACCTTGTCGCCGTCGGTGTATTCGCCGAACGCTTCGTCAATGACGATGATCGCATTGTGCAGATATGCCGCCTGTATTATTTTCTCAAGTTCATCGAGGGCGATATAGTGACCTGTGGGATTGTTGGGATTCGCGAGAAATATCATTTTAGGTTTTTGCTCAATGAGCGCCTGCTGATACAGGGTGAATATCGATTCCGTCCAGAAGAAATTATCCGTCTCCTGCAGGGGAATCCGCACGCATTGGGCTCCTTTCAAGCGCGAATAGTCGGTGAAGAGAAAAAACGAAGGATCGAAGGAAATAACTGTATCATCGGGATTGAGAAAACAGGAAGTGAGCATCTGCAGCATATGCTCGAGTCCTGAGGAAAAAACTATATGATTATCAGGCACTTGGTGAAGGTTTCCGATTGTCTCCTGCAGCTCCTTCATGTCATCCTCGAAATAACAGTGAAACACTTCGTCTTTCAGAGAGTTGAAATATTTGATGATTTTCCGGTCGCAGCCGTACGGGTTTATGCCCAGATCGAGGAACGCGACTTTTTTACCCGCCGCCAGACGCGTTTGGATCGCCTGTTTTTTCAGGTTGTGGTTCGCAGTCTGAATATACCCTATCGATTTTTCCTTGATGACGTTTTGGGTTGTCGTATTTAAATATTGATCTTTTTTCACGAACGATTTGGGTCCTATGCTGTCATTTTTTTGAATGATAAGGTTTTTTTGCTGCAGCTTTTTCATATTCCGTCCTTCGATCATTTCACGATTGCAAGCAGTACCGGCAGCGCGTCATCTATTAACTCTTTCAATCTGCGTTTCCCGACGGACGCGAGCCCTTCGGGCGTGATGCCGCGATCAAGATTGCCGTTAAAAACACCGTTGACCGAGTTGAATTCCCAGAGCATATCGATGGAGCTTTCGAAATGGAAGGGATTCATGCCGCAGATAAAACCGTTCGTGACTCTCTTTGCAAAATCGTCTGCCGCGCCGGGGAGTCCGATCTCGCTCAGACTCCGGATAAATGCCGCCTGCATTTCGCCGAGATAATCAACCTGATTAAAGCCGCCGAGGGTGAATAGCCCCCCTTCAAATGAAAGAAGAAGAAAATTAAAAAACAAGGTCGGCTGTATTAACCCGTTGTTCAATGCCGAAATAATGCAGTCCCTGTCGAGCGTGAATTTTTTTCCCCTGCCGCAAAGCAAACCGGATCCTGGTTTATGCTCCAGTCTGCCTAATCCCTTATTATCTGACCTGACCTCCCAAAATAAAAAGGATCCGTTTCTTTCGCCCCAGCAGCCGGGTATGTCTTGAAAATTACGAATAAAGACGTCAAGCGTATTTTTGTCAAATAGAATCTTTGATACGAGGGATTCAGGATTTTGAATTTCCTCAATAAGAATTGTTTTTATTATCCTGTCCATTTGCAGATATACAAGTTCGCTTATGCGGTTATGAAATCCTTGAGCGAAAAAAAGTTTCCAAAGCTTATAATTGACTATGGTAACCTGGTCAGAAAAAACGGAATGTTCTGAACAAATACTGTTTATATCGAGAGTATCGAAGCACAGATATTCCAGGAATTTTGTCTCTTCATCATTGAGCGGATTAATTATATTAAGTCCGTTCAGGTTTACAATTAAATCGACAATGGAATTACCGCTTTGAATTCCTGCTTTATAATGGGAAACGGGGACATCCTCATATTTTGATTTGATAAAGCGTATTTTATTTCCATTAAAAAAAAATCCCCCCGGATGAGATTCATTGTTAAAAGGAATACCGCCGCTGCTGAGAACTGGAATGTACTTCAGATTCAAGCTGTCAGTTAATTGCGAATATACAATATTCGAGTTGTAAAGTATTTTGGAACTGAGTATTCCATGATGATCGGCGGTAGAAACAACCGGGAAATTACTTATTTGCGTTTCAAATGCCGTCATATCTATTTTGTCGCCCAGCAAGCGTTTTGTTTCCGTAATGATTGACGTATGTAAGGATTTTTTTACTGTGCCGGACGGTTGAATTGCCCGGGCTAGAATCTGAAAATACTCGTCTAGAGTGAAATTTCCATAAGAATGATATATTTCAGCCAGATGCGGCCTTTTTCGGAAAAATGCAGCTTTCATGTTTTTTCTATCCTTTATAGTTTCGAACCGGATGATACCGTGAATTCATCCTCCATATTATGTTTGATAAAAATTGAACTGGAGGAACAAGGCATCAATTCACAAGGATTGAAAGTAATCATCTGTGTATATCTACTAGATGTATTTTGGATTCATTTGTACTAATTGTCAACGTATTTATTATTTCCTGCCTAAATATTGCTTCTTTTGAGTGAATATTCTGATATTCTTAAAAATAAATAAATATTTGCAATTATTTACTGAATATACTCAGTATTTTTGCCAATAATGAATAGAATGCGATTAATATCAAATTTGACAAACAGGGACCTTAACGTACACTGGAAGGAAGAATATGGTGAATAAAAAATGGTTTTATCCTGTTTCAAGATATCGTCCAAGGTAGTTTCAAGGAGCCAGATATGTTCGGGAAATCATTGACTTGCGGCAAACAGGTCGTATTATTCGGTATTCTCGTATTTATGTACCTTAATATATCTATTCCTCTTTTTACTCTCGAAAAGAAGGAATATAACATATTTATTGTGCTGGATACCATTGATATGTGGTCTATTGGAATTCGGGAAGGTTTTAAAAAAAGTCTGGATGAATCGCTATCAGAAAGCGGAGCAAGTGCCGTGTACACCGAGTTCAATACCGAGGTGGATCCTGCAAAAGTTTCATTGATAATTACTGCCATCAAGCAGGGGCAGCCTGACCTGATTATCTGTGCCACCTATCCGGACGGTTTTGCGGATACCAATATAACCTTGAAACTGACCGATCAGAAATATAGCTTTATATCCTCAAATCCGATACCGATTCAAACCGGTATCATTAAGAATATGGAAAAACCCGGCGGGAATGTGACCGGGATCGGCGTGTTTCTGCAGCAGAATTCCATGATCAAACTGGGAAAGATGATCAATCCCAAAACAAAAAAGATACTATTTGTAAGCTGGAGCGCAATGCCCGATGTGAATGCCTGGTATGAGATAGAACTGAAGAAGGCCTGCATACAGGAAGGAGTCGAGTTGGCATCTTTCAAGATAGTGAAAAATATCGAGGAAGAATTTGCCCTTCTCTCCGAATGGGATAAAAAAGGACCAGAATATATGGCGCTTATCGGAATTTCGGCATTTGTTCGCCGCGACGGGAGTCCCCTTGATGCCAATGCCCTTGAACCTGTTTTTATTCGCGAAAAACTGAAGCATCTTAATGTGTTATCATATGATGATACCATGATCAAACTCGGTTATGTTGCGGGAACCTGCGTATTCTGGAACGATATCGGGGCGCAAATGGCCGAAAAAGGTGTTCGAATCCTGGACGGCACAAAACCCGGCGACCTCAGCTGGGACTATCCGCGGAAATATAATATTGTGCTTAATCTGAAAGCGGCAAAAGATAAAGGGCTCGTGTTTCCTCAAAGTCTTATTGAAGCGGCTTACCGAGTCTATACAGACTATAACGGGAACTTTTTGGGAAAGTAGCGAATGCCCCGGCAGGTACCAATTTGACAAATCGGGGTATTCTCTTACACTGAAAGTAAGTGAAATGCCTATCGGCATCGTCCAACGCAGTTTCAAGGAGCCCGATATGATCAGGAAATCAGCGACTTTTAACTCACCCATACACCTATTTATAATTACCGCCTTCATTATCATAAATCTGTCCATTCCGGCTTTCGCCCTCGACAAAAAAGAGTACAAGGTGATTATCGCCTTCGACACGGTGCTTCCCTTTTCCGAGGGAATCATTGACGGCTTGCGGACCACGCTGGACGCCCAGCTTAAAACGGCCGGAGCGAGCGCGAGCTACCAGGTATTCGACACCAAGCTCGATCCGGCCACCATACCCGCCATCATGGACGCCATTAACGCGACCAAGCCCGACCTTATCTGCACGGTCAATTACCCGACCGTTTTCGCGGACAATATGATCACCAAGAAACTTGCGGGCACTGGCTATAAAATCATATCGGAAAACCCCATCCCGGTTCAGTCCGGCGTGATCAAGGACTGGCAGAAACCGGGCGGGAACGTGACCGGTGTCGGCGTGTTTCTTAAATTCAATCCCCAGATAAAGCTCATGAAGATGATCAATCCGAAGGTGAAAAAGGTTGCGTTCGTTTCCTGGGATGCGGTGGCGCAGCTGAATGACTGGTTCGAGCCCGAGTTGAGACAGGCATGCAGGGAAGAAGGTATTGAACTCCTGGAATTCCGGCGGGTAGCTAATGCCGAGGAAGAACTGGCCTTTTATTCCGAGTACGACAAAAAAGGAAGAGATACCTTTATCATGGGCGGGGTGTCCGCCTGGGTGCACAGGGACGGTACCCCTGCCGACATGACTAACCTTATGCCCGAACGAATTCACAGCCTCAAAAACCTTCAGTCGCTTTTATATGATGAATCAGGCCCAAAAACGGGAAGCGCATTGGGTGGCGCCTGCGTCGTATGGTACGATATCGGCGCCCAGATGGCCGAAAAGGGAATAAAAATTCTGAACGGGGCGAAGCCCGGCGACCTCCCTTGGGAATATCCGAGAAAATACAACATAATGCTGAATTTACAGGCGGCGAAGGATAAAGGCATCACCTTCCCCCCGGATTTAACCGATGCTGCATATAGGATATATACCGATTACAAGGGGACTTTTTTGGGTAGCAGGAATTGAAAAGAACGGGTCAAAAACGTTTCGGCATTGCCCGGAAACTCTTCGTTGTCTTTACGGTAGTAGCAATAATTCCCATCGCGGCAGCGCTGCTTGTATCGGTCTCCGTATTGATACAGCAGGCAGGCATAGTTTCCGATGAAGTGCTTTGGGGGAAAATCAAGCTCGCAAAATTCTATTATGACGGCAGGCGGGATGGAATAGGGCGCGCCCTCGAAACTGCATCCCGGAATAATGCGATTCTCGTGAATATTGCCCTTTCCCTTGACTCGCCCCTGACCGGTATTCTTGCCGATATGAATAAAACGCAAAATTTGGACTGCAGCTGGGTTCTGAATCTGGACGGCAGCCGTTTCGCTTCCTCTGACTGGACCTTTCCCTTTTACGGCAGTTCCGGGTCCTTTCCATCAGGAAAGGATTCCGTGTTTAAATTGATTGAACTGCCCGGAGGGGTCGGCTTTCTCGAGGGAACGAGATGCCTGATTTCGGGCAACGGAACGATAGTCGGTTATGTCAAGTCGGTTATAAACCTCCGCTCGCTTTGCGCTGACGCTTCTGCGTCGATTAAAACGCCCGTGTTCATCCTGCTTGATTCCGGATCCTCCCTTTATTCGCCCGAGATTCTCAATGCAGGGTCTCTTGATCTGACTGTCTCAAACGCTGGAACGAAAAAGTCAACCCAGCTCATGGGGACAATTGCCGGCAAGCCTTATCTCATCAACATCGAATCAATAGGCGAGAATGAATTCAGCACAGCCCTGATCGGGGTTGCCTATCCTCAATCCCTGCTTAACGAACCTCGCAACCGCGGAATCCTCATGATCCTCATCGCCGGCTTTTTTGCGGTTCTTTTGGCCTTGTTCGGCGGAAACTATTTCAGGAAGAAAATAATCGGGCCCGTACTGTCGGTGGCGGAGGCCGCACGCATCATCGCGGACGGCGTCGTCGGCCATACTGTCGGTTTTGACACTCCCGATGAGGTCGGTGACCTTGCGCGGGACTTCAACCGTATGTCCGAACGCCTTTTTACCCAGGGAAAAGAGAGGGAAAAAGCCGAGCGTCTGATCGAGGAATCCCTCCGGGAAAAGGAAACCCTGCTCAAGGAAATTCATCACCGGGTGAAGAATAATTTTCAGATCATCAATAGTCTTTTCGATCTGCAGCTGATGGACTCAAACAGTCCCGTAGTGGAAGAAATTCTCAAGGAACCCAAGGCGCGGATTCATGCCATGGCGCTGATCCATGACCGGCTGTACCTGAGCGAGAATTTTTCCGCGATCGATTTTTCGGAATATCTGATGGAACTCGCGCAGGATCTTTTTTACGGGTACAACGTCGATCCGTCCCGCATCGTGCTCGATATCGACGCGGAGCCGGTGTATCTCGACATGGACCGCTCTATTCCGTGCGGCCTCATTCTTAACGAGATCATGACGAATTCCCTGAAATATGCCTTCCCGGAAAGCATCAAAAAAGGAAAAATCACGGTTACACTTAAACGAAGGGATAATTCGATTATTCTCGGCCTCGAGGATAACGGTGTCGGCTTTACTCCCGATACGGGCACACGCACCACGGGAACCCTCGGGCTTACCCTGGTACGGATTCTCACGGAACAGATCAAGGGCTCATATTCAATAGTTAACGATCACGGGGTGAAGGTTATCATCACTTTCCCTGCGTAGGCGAAGCCGTTCTTTTTACGAGACCGTTCCGCTTTTTATCTGCAGATCGAGCTCAGCCTGCAGGGCAATCTGGAGATAGTTGCGTATCTTTTGCCGCGGGGCGGACTCCAGTCCCTGCGTAAACAGCATGACATAGGTGATTCCGTCATCGGAGCGGGTTCCGTAAATCAGGGCTTCCACCTTTAAAAGCGATCCCCGGAGTTTCAGCTGCACGTCGTGCAGAACCATTCCTTTTTTAAACTGGGGATCCGGCTGGAACGAGCAGGAAAACCCGACAACGCTTATATCATGAATATTTCCGGTGACCTGTTTGTTCAGGTCCTTGATGTTCACCGATGACAGGCTGTCGCTCGCGCATGATGCCCGTACATATTTCCGGCGGCCCTTCGCCTCGGTGGCCTTCAGCGTTGCGAGCAGAATTCGGGTGCTTTCCTCCATACCCAGTTTCAGCTTGATATAGCCGCACTGTATTCCGATATCCATGAGGTATTTTTTGTGGAGGGCCTCGTCGGAGTTGTAGGAAACGATTCCGATACCGACGGTTGCGGTCACCGGGTCTGCCATAGTCTTTCGAATCCACTCTTCCCATTCCGCTTCGCCGAGGTTGGCGTCAAGATTGACATATATGATCGATGTCGGGAACAAATGGAGAATGCGGTTCGCCAGTATATGGTCGTTGAGCATGTATACTTCATATTCCTGCTCTATCAGGTGGGAGATAAGATTATCCCGGATAACACTGGGCGGATACAGAAAAAAAACTTTTTTACCTGCTGATGATTCTTCCATAATAAAGAGTCTCCTTCCTTCACGGACAGGTTTTTTTTCCCTGTCCCGAGTCCCTTAAATATACGTATATTAAGTTCGTTTTCGCAAGTTGCAGCCGGTTATATTTAAAATAGTTTCCGGCATTCTATATAAAAGCGCTTTTCGCTCGCCTCTCCCATGGAAAAACTTTTTCTCGGCAGCGGTCCATTTGACTCGATTGTGGTGAAAAAGCTGTCCTTTTCGACGGGCGGCAGCAGAATGGATACCGTGTTCACTTCTTTTCCAAGCCGGAATACTTCCTCATTTCCATGTATATAATCGATTTTCACGGACGGGTGTTTTTCGATGAATGCGTCAAGTACCGGCTGAAGTCGGCTTACCGCAAGGGCAGGGTCCGGGGTGTCGAGCCAGGAATACTTGCCGCTGCTGACAAAACCGAACCTTGTAGTGTCTTTTTCGGCGACAATGCCGTCCAATTCTTCCCCGGATGAAGCTGTGTGCATTGTTCCTCCCAGATGACTGGTCAGGTAGGCGGACAGAGTTGGCTCGTCGGTTCCGAACAGTACCCGGTGAATCGGCTCGAAAGTGAGGCCCGAATCGTAAAGGTTTACGATTTCCACCAGCGCAAACCGCGCGGGATGGGTATCAAGGTTGTCGTTGTCTTTACGGAATTCATCCCAGACCGCCTTCGCGGTGGCCAGGGAATGATTCCCGTCGCCTACCGCAAAAAGCAGACAGTTTCCGTCCGTAGCGGTATTCGTCCGGGCAAGGGCGCTGACGGTATCGGCGATGTAGGAAAGGTCTGCTTCCGAGGAAACGGACCATCCTGAAATAGAGCCCGAATCGAGCATGAGGGGGGTATCATACAGGGGTTGTGCCTTATTGACCCGCGTTCCGGTGCCTTCGACGAGTTTTTTGTTTTTGTCGTTGACCAGCAGCATGATATGGGGGGATTCGATCGGCGCCCCTCGCCTGATTTCCATTCTCGGTGGAATGCGGTCGATGATAGTTGCCTCGGTTGCACGGATAAGGGCCTTTGAGTCCGGTTTCCAGTCATAGGCATCCAGATCAATCGCGGCGACCAGACCTTTCCTCGTGCGGCCGTATGCGGTTTTCCTTTCGATATACATGAATCCGTGGACGCTTTCCGCGAAAACCCCTGCTTTTCCAAGATATTCTTTCATGGTGGTGCGGATTTGATTCAGGCGTTCTGCGCGTCCGTCATCCTCAAGATACACTTCAGGAAGGATAAGGCTGAGGGTGGAAGGGTCCTTTCCCGCATATTCCTCTGCCTTTTTCCAGTATCCCCGGTCCTGGGTAAACTGGTCGCAGGCAATGACTGCCCAGCGGGACAGATCGGTTTTATCGCGCGGAAGGAGTATGTCCGGCACTGAAAGGGCGTATTTTTTGAAGATTTCTGTATAATTCATAGGAAGATACTAGCAAAAAAAAGAACCCGGGGACAAGAGCCCCGAGGGCAATAGCCCTTAGGGCAATAGCCCTTAGGACAATAGTCCTGGGGTTGCCGCATTGAAGGATTAATATCCGTGTGCCCTTGACTTCTTTTCTTCCCTATCTTCATAATTAGAGTATGCAGGGTCAAAAACAGATATTAGTTCAGCAGCAGCGCCTCAGCCTCAGCCCCCAGCTGGTGCAGTCCATCAAACTGATGGCTATGCCCTTTGCCGAGCTGAGGGACCGTATTATCGAGGAAACCGAGAGAAACCCTGCGCTCGAGATTATTTCGGATCCCTTTGAGTCGGCCGACCCGGTCGATACTACTGTCTGGTCTCCCTCCTGGTCGGGTCCGGAGCAGAGCTCTTTTTCCTCGGGGGGCGGGGATGAAGAAAGCGACGATCACCGTGATTTTATGGAAAATACCCTTCATCGCAGTGAAACCCTTCAAGGGCATCTGCTGGAACAGCTCGGCGTTCTTGTCCTTCCCCGGCCGGTGCAGTCTCTTGCGGAACTTATCATCCAGAATTTGAACCGCGACGGGTTTCACGAAGTAAATCCCTCGGAGCTGGACGGAGGGGGAAATGAGGAAGTCCTCGGGGCGGCACTCGAGGTAGTCCGCCGCCTCGAACCCGTAGGCTGCGCGACGACCGATTTTCACGAATCACTGGTAGTACAGGCTCAACTGCTGGGCTTCAGGTACCGGAGCCCGCAGCAGGATCCGATTCTTTCCCATACTATAACCATCCTGAAAGAGCATTTTGAAATGCTGGAAAAGGGGCGGCCCGATGCGCTCCTTAAAGCCCTCGCCAAAAAAAGCGAGGCAGGGTTTACACTCACCCTTGAGGAAGCCGAGGAAGTATTCGAGTTGATCCGCAGCCTCGATCCCTTCCCGGGACGAGCCTTCGACAACAGCCCCGGCACCTATATAGTGCCCGACGTGATCGTCAAGACTACTGAGGATGAATACTCCGTCATCATTAACGACGAGGAGATCCCAATCCTCGGCATATCTCCCTTTTTCATGAAGCTGGAAGAAAAAAAAGCGGGTAAGGATGAACTACCCGCTTCTGATTTGAAGGCGCCTGCCTCAAAGGCGTCCGCCGTCGCCCGGGATTTCGCCAGGGAGTCAGTCAAGGAAGCCCAATGGTTCATTCACACCATTGCGAGGCGCAATCTGACCATCCTGAAACTTGCCCGTGCCCTCGTCGTTTTTCAGCGGGATTTTTTCGTGCACGGACCGTCCCGCCTTGCTCCCCTGCGCATGAAAGATATCGCCGAGGAGATAGGCATGCACGAGGCCACCGTTTCCCGGGCAGCGAACGGTAAATATCTGCAGTGTGAATGGGGTCTGTTCGAGATAAAGTATTTTTTCAGCAACCAGGTAGGAACTCCCTCCGTCTCGTATACGGACGGTCGTTTTTCCAAACAGGGCGTCAAGGAAGTTGTCCGCGAAATAATCAAAAATTCGAAAGAAAACCTCTCCGATCAGAAAATTACCGAACAGCTTGCCCTTCGGGGCATCAAGATAGCCCGACGTACGGTTGCGAAATACCGGAGCGAGCTCACGATCAAATCCTCCTTTGAAAGATAGAGAGACAAATGTGACGGTTGTTTTTGCTATTCTGGGAAAGTTGTATTACTATTAATCCGGAGGAACTTTATGAACATAAATTTAAAGGCTGAAAAATTCACTCTGGACGAAGTACAAAAGATTTACATTGACAAGAAACTTGAACGCATCAAGTACGCCGAGGATCTGATAACGGATGTTCTTTTCAATATCAAGTTTGAGAAGAAATTCCTTTTTGACTGTACGCTGAATTTTCGATGGGGTGGGAATGCCCATGTATCTGCGGACGATTTTGATTTTAACGCCGGTGCCAATAAACTGATGGACGTTCTTGATCAGAAGATCAAAAAAGAAAAGGAAAAGATCCAGGAAAAAAAATAATGGCCTCTTTTCCCCCGTATGCTTCGGCTTTACAAGAAGGATACGGGAGGGTATAGTCAGGTATGGCTTTGAAACGGTTTTCCGTACTCGACCTGCTTGACTTGAACCTCAAGGAGCATGATTCACTGGATTTACGCTGTATTTGCGGAAGACGGGGGCTGGTCCGTGATATCACAATTCCGGACCTTAACCGCCCGGGACTTGCCCTGTCCGGGTTTTATGATTCCTTTGCGTATCAGCGCGTGCAGCTTTTCGGCCGCGGAGAGGTTGCGTACCTGAACAAGATAATTTCCGAGGGACGCATAGAGACGATTCAGCAATTGTTTTCTTATGCCCTTCCCTGCTGTATTTTTTCCCATAATCTTGAACCCGCGCAGGAATTTATGGATATTGCGGAACAGACCGGCTGTCCGGTGCTTTTAACCGGTTTCGAGTCCAGCGAGTTTTCTTCCCGGCTTTTGCGCATTCTGTCCAACATTTTTGCTCCGAAGATATCGATTCATGGAGTTTTGGTGGAGGTTTTCGGCCTAGGCATCCTGATTCTGGGTGATTCGGGCGTCGGTAAAAGCGAAACCGCCCTCGAACTGATAGAGCGCGGCCACCGGCTGGTTGCTGATGACGTGGTGGAGATTTCCTGCCTGAACGGCAACAGCCTCATCGGGCAGGGCGCCAACAAGATTATCGGCCATCATATGGAAATCCGCGGACTCGGCATCATCAATATTACCCAGCTTTACGGTGTCGGCTCGATTCGCGACCGCAAGGAAGTCCAGATTGTCGCGAAAATGGAAGAATGGGATGCAAACAAGGTATATGACAGGCTTGGAACTGAAGAATTGACGATGGATATTCTCGGTGTGCAGGTACCGAAACTGGAAATCCCGGTCAAACCCGGGCGGAATATACCGATTATCCTTGAAACCGCGGCTATGAACGAGAGACTTAAGAGTATGGGTTATTTCTCGGCCAAGGAATTCAACCAGAATGTGTTGAAATGGATTGAAACTGATGCTTCCCGCGCGCCGTATTACGGTGTTGATGATTCATATTAAGGATAACAGAGATGATTACAAAGGCCGTTACGATTAAAAACAGGGCAGGAATTCATGCACGTCCTGCAGCGCTCATCGCCCAGACGGCAAACCGTTTTGCCTCCGAGATACTGATAGAAAGGGAAGAAACCCGAATCAACGCAAAATCGATTATGGGTATCATTACAATGGCTGCAAGCTATAATTCTGTGCTTACCATCTGTGCGACGGGCACGGATGAAAAAGAAGCGGTCGAGGCCCTGGAAGCCTTGTTCAACAACAAATTCGAGGAAGATTGAAACAAATCAGACGAAGGTTGCCTTCGGGTCTCTACACCCTCCCTTTTCTCGTTTTTACCTTTGTTATTATCGTATGCGCTTCTTATCTCCTTGCCGTCAGAGGCTTTGACGGCCTGTTCTCCGCGAATATTTTCAACACACCGCGCGGAATCCTGCTGCTGGTCGTCTGCCCGCTCGCTCTGCTTGTCTTTCTTTCCCTTTTTCTTTACGGCATCATCTCCGAGTCCATTCATACCGGCTTCAGGCACCGCTTTCGCCTCCGGCTTTTTCTGATATTTACCGTGCTTGTGGTGAGCGCGACGTTTCCCCAGTCAGTCATAATCAGCCGGTATGTGAGTACCGCGCTCGGCTCCTGGTTCAATTCTTCCATAACCGGGGCTCTTGTATCTGCCGAGCGCCTCGGCGAACTCTATACCGCCGAACGCCTTGGTTCTATCGAAAAGGTCACGGCTCGTTTTTTAAACGGGCTCGCGATCAGCAAATACCGCGCCCGTCAAACTGAGTGGATGAATGAAATCCGGTCAATAGATATTTTTGCGGTTTCCTGCCAAGTGTATGCCCTGGAAAAGGATTTTATCAAGCCGGTGTATCAGCCTGTAGTGGAAATCGGGGATTCGGCGCAGTTTTTACCCCTGGATCGCCTTGCTCTGGTGCAGGATGGTTTTTTCACTCTCTCGAAAAAGGATACGGTTTTCAGGTACGGCCAAATCGTGCACTACAGCAACAGCATCTATGTGTGCATATACACCTCGCTGATCCCGGAGGGCTATCTCGAGGGCCTCGAGGGCATCAGGACCGCCTCGGCCAATTCGAAGGTGATAGATACCCTGAAACCCTTCCTTCCCCTGATGGGCATATGGATATTCGTGATGTTTTCCCTACCATCCATCCTGATGATTATTATTCTTGCCTATTTCATGAGTACCCGGATAGACGAGCCCGTTCGCTCCATTTCCGAGGCGGTCGGCCGGCTTTCGGAAGGTGACGACAGCTTCATCGTCATTCCCCATACCCGGGACGAGCTTGCCGATACCGCTCTTTTGATAAACTCGCTGACTGACCGGTCCCGCTCGAATAAAAAGCCGGACAAAAAGGTTGTTATTCGGCTATAATGGGACAGAAAGCGAGTCATTTACGAAAGAGAGGAACACAGAATGCCGTCAGTCGTCCCCGTATGGCTTTTTACCGGTCCCGAGATCGGCGAGAGGAATACCGCAGTTGAGCAGATACGCACTGCCGCCGCCAAGCAGTGCGGAAACCTTGATTCTCATACCCTGTATGCCTCCGACGTGCAGATGGGCGAGGTTGTCTCCCTTTTGCAGAACGGCTCCCTCTTCGCCGACGCGCGCTTTGTGGTTGTCCGTTATTCGGAAATGATCAAAAAAAAGGATGATATCGAGATTTTCACCGCCTGGGTGGAAGAATCCTCAAATATTATCGATGCCTTTCTCATTCTTGTTTCCGACGAGATAGGGGTGGACAAAAAAATCGAAGCCCTGATTCCGAAAGACCACAAACGGATATTCTGGGAACTCTTTGAAAACCGCAAAGAGCAGTGGATAACCGATTTTTTCAGAAAGGAAGGGTACTCGATAGAAAGCGGGGCTGTTTCTTCCATTTTGGATCTTGTGGAAAACAACACCGATGCCCTGCGTTCGGCCTGTTCCCGTTTTACGCTTTTTTTCCCCTCAGGCTACTGCATTACCGAAGAGGACACCGGCAATATCCTCGCGCACAACCGCGAGGAAAGCGCCTTCACCCTTTTCGACACGCTGGGGGAGGGAAGTCTTGCGGGGTCCCTAGAAATTCTGCAGAAACTGTCCCTTTCGAAGGAATCCGCCCCCGTTCAGACCATCGCGGGCCTTACCTTTTGCTTCCGCCGTCTTGCGGACTGGCATGGCCTGGCCCGCACCGGTGCGCCGGATGATTTTTCGCTGAAAAAAGCGGGCTTTACAAGCAAACGTGCCGTCGATCAATACCGCCGCGCCGCCGCCCGCTGGGATATGGGCTCGACTCAGCGCATTCTCGCCCTGCTCGCCTCGAGCGACCTGGCCCTCCGCTCGGGAGGAGGCGCCCTTCAGGATATACAGCTGGAAACATGCATCTACGCAATCCTTGCCAAGGGCGGGCGCGAGCTTGCCGCTGCGGAATACGCAGACAATTAAGCGGCGGATGAAATGAACGAAATCGAACAGTTTTTTGACCGGCGGGCCTCGGACTGGGATTCCCTCCACCGAAGGCAGGATTTCGAGACGATAGAGCGGGTGTTCTCCCGGATCAGCATCACCAAAGAGGATTATATCCTCGATGTGGGCGCAGGCACCGGAATCCTTGCGCCATATCTGATCGAAACCGGCTGCCGTTTTACGGCACTCGATTTATCGGGGAAAATGCTCGAAATGTACCGGAAGAAATTTCCGTCAGCGCTGACTGTCCAGGGCGACTATGAGAAGGACGACCTTTTCGCCGACAATTCGTTTACGAAAATAATCATCTATAATTCGTTTCCCCATTTTACCAACCCGTTCTTGGTATTTGAAAAGGCTCACGCCCATCTTGCAGAGGGCGGCGGGCTTATCATATTTCAGTCCATGAACCGCCTTGCCCTCGATCAGAAACACCGGAGCGTCGGCGGGACCGTTGCCCGGCATTCTTTATATCCCGATGCCGATCTGCTGACGGCCCTGTCCCACGCGGGCTTTGCGGAAAACTTCATTCTGGATGAAGATTTTTTTCTGCTACAGGGCAGGAAAAAAAAGGGCGTGTGACCATCCAGGGACTGAGGTACATTACTTGAGCTGCCGGTTCAGGGAAACCCCTTCGCCGGCGGCCCTTCCCCTGTGATAGGATGAGGCGTCAACCTGCCGTCCGACCCTCTTTGTGCTGGTCTTTCCGTATTTCCCCGAAATGAAATCCTTGTTTTCCCGCGCCGCCGTCGCGCTCATCTGGACGGCGAGCTGCCTGTCGGAGGGCGCTGCCGCGTTCCCGTCCGCTTCTCCGCCTTTTTCTCCTCCGCTTTTACTGTCTCCGTTTCTTTCCGTTGTTTGGGACGCCCAGATGCCGCCTTCCTCTTCCATGCCCGCGCTCGCTTCCGTAAGCCGTTCCCCTATGCGCTGCACGACGCCGCGGCGGAAACTCTCCAGATGGGCAACTTCCGAACTGTGCGCGCGGCCGAGCTTGAGCACGACCAGATGAAGATAGGTAAAAAGATCCTTCGCCGCCAAGGTGTTCAGTTCCCTGCCGACCAGAAGCACCTGGCCGATGTCTCCCCGGTGGACATGAAGGGCCTGGGTAAAGGTGCACAGGGCGACTACCTGGATCAAATGAGATTCCCAGGATCTGAGGCGCTTTTTCTCGAGGAGCACTCCTTCAACGACGTCGGGCGAATGGGACGCGACATCGGTCAGGGACAGGCCGTAGCGGGCGAGCAGGACGCGCGCCTTTTCGAGGGCCGAGGCCGCTTCCGCCTCGCTCGGGGAGGCGCCGAGGGCCATCAGTTTTTTTACCTTTGCCAGAATATCCGAGGTTGCCTTATCCATATCAGTTACCGTACGTCCATTTGAGGCCGGCCTTGTACGTCGTTTCCGCCGCTTTTTTCCCTGCGATGTGGCCCGCATTCAGGATGATCCTGAAGTCAATCTCGCCGTTCGCTTCCAATGCGGGGGAAAGGGGCCAGACCGCTTTTGCGTTGAGTACATGCGTGTATTTCCGGATGTTCCCGAGCAGGGCTTTCAGGGCCCCGCTTCCGGCCCAGTCGTCATAATCGTAGTACACCGGGATGTATTCGGGTTTGCCGGAGCCGGCGGTGAATGCCGGATTTTTTTCGATCATCCCGAGGTAGACCGGGCCTTTATCTATAAAGGTGTAGGCGAGTTCAAGGCGCTGTCCTTTCCGGGAAAGGGCGGTCAGCGTGAGAATAGCCTGGCTGACGTCTCCGCCTTCGCCGTGGCCCAGGGGAATGTTGAAGCCCCTGTGCCCGCCGGTGATGATCTGCCTCTGGTACATAGTCAGATAGGGCTGCCAGCGGTCGTAGGTCCACTTGTCAACGAGGCTGAATTCCGCCGCAGCCGAAAAGCGCCAGTCATCCGGGAAGACGGGCACCGTCCATGTCATTCCCGCCGTCCATCCCCAGCAGTTCGGCTTCGACGCGCCCGACTCCTTCGGCGCCTTGCTGTCGTCCATCAGGAATTCCCCGAAGACGAGGAGGTTTTTTACCGGGACCATCCAGGTATCCGCATGAAGCATGACGTTGCTTACCCCTGCCGAATAGTTATTGTGCCAGATGACGGTCGGGAGCAGATTGGAGAGATCCGGTACCTTTCCGCCGACAAGCTGCATTTCCGAAAGGCCGAACCCCATCCAGGGTAAAGGCTTATATTCGATGCGGTGATAGGAAAACATTTTAAGGGGGACGAGGGACTGTACGGAGGCGTCATGGTTGTTCAATCTGTCCCAGCCCATCGATTCGCCGTCCGCATTTGTGTTGGCAAAGGTTTGAACAGAGTATTCATCATTATTCAGGTGGGACGAGGACGTGCCCCAGAGCGCGAAAAAACGGAAGCGGGTGGAATACCAGGAAAACTGGATCTGGTCATACCATCGCGCATCGCCGTTTAAGAAAATGTTTTCCCTGCCGAGTCCTATGCCTGTTTTCAGGCGGCCCGCGGCGACCGTAATGCTCCTGCCCGAATACGAGAGGTAGCCCTCCTCCGGAAAGGTCCAGTAGGACACATAGTCGAGGGGTTTCCAGAAACCGCTCGAGCCGTTTTCTTTTGCGTAGACGGGAAGGGAGTCCGTTCCGAAATCAATCGAGGTGGTTCCGTAAAAGGAGGGGGAGGCAAAGGATACACCGAAAAGGAGGGCCGGATCTTCGAGACGGAAGCGGTCAAAGAGGGACTTATTCCACATTGCGCGCGAGGTGTCCAGTCCTTTCCATCCCATGACAAAGGGCTGGATGCTGATTTTCCCCCGCACCGACGGGCTTTCGGAACTAAGATACCCGGTGTCGATTTCATAAAACAAGGCTTCCTTCACGGAGAGCGACTGGATGGTAGTCGGAGGGATAATGCCTGAACTGATTCTTTCGAGGTAGGCCCATTCAAGGGCAGTGTCCCGGGTATTGAGCATCCGCGCTTCCTGGGCGGACAGCTCTCTTGTCGGCAGGAAGAAGAGGGGTAAGAGAAGGCCTGCAAGTGCGATCGTGCGAAGGTGAACGGCTTTTATCATTTTTTCTTTCCTTTGGTTCGTGCTTTTGCGTACGGCAGTTCGGCCTCCGCGGCGAGTTCATTGCCTTCGGGAAGTCCTGCCTTGCCCGCAAGTTCCGCGAGGGTGCGCACGTCGGCCCTTTCGCCGCCCCGCATGCCTTCAGCGGATACTGAGGGGGCAGCGCGCTTTTCGCGTTCGGTCTTCCGCTCTTCGATAAGGGAGGGAAGGGCTCTCGCAATGACTTCGGCCCCTTCCCGTGAAATATGCGCGGCCTCGGCGATGGCATCAAGGCCTCCGCTTTCACTTGTCGTCCGGAAAAGCTCTTCAAGGGAGATGAAACGCTCGAGGAGGATTGCGGCCTTTTTGGGCCCGATGCCCGGAAGGGATTCGAACGCGAGGGTTATATTCTCTTTTGTGCGAAGGCGCTGGTTCCTGGTCGTCGCGAAGCGGTGGGTTTCATCGCGCACCCGCTGGAGCAGGCGAAGGGCGTCTGAGCGGCGCGGCAGGGAAAGGGGCGTCGAGTTTCCGGGAAGGTAGATTTCCTCGTTCTGCTTGGCCAGCCCTATGACGGGAATGTCGGCCCCGAGGGAGTCGAGGACGCCCTTGACCGCATTGACCTGGCCGATGCCGCCGTCTATCAGGATGAGGTCGGGCAGGTCGGTTCCCTCGTTCATGAGCCTGGTGTAGCGCCTCGTGGTCACCTCGCGCATCGAGGCGAAGTCGTCGATAATGCCCTCGGTCGTGCGCAGGCGGAACATGCGGTAATTCTTGCGGTCGGGGTTACCGTCCTGGAAGGTGATGAGACTCGCTACCGGAAGCCGTCCGCCGATATGCGCGATGTCGAAGCCCTCGATCCGGGAGGGTATCGACGGGAGATCCAGGAGAGACTTGAGTTCCTCGAGTGCCGGAAAATCCCCGCTCTCGCGCAGGCGTCTTTGGGCGTCTTCCCTTGCGTTGAATGAGGCCATCGCCATCGCGGCGGTATGCCTCTTGTCAAGGGTGTGTTCATCGTTGATGACATGGAGATGGACGGCGGTGCCGAGCCCTTCCTGAAACCATTTTTCCACGAGGGACAGTCCGCTTTCAGTCGGGACGAAGATCTGCGGCGGCACTTGGGAGGCTTCTGTATAATAGGCCATCAGGAATTCGGGAAGGATTTCCTCCTCTTCCTTGAGGCTGCGCACGCGGAAGAGGTCTCGCCCGGTAAGGCGGCCGCTGCGCATCTGGAGGATGGCGAAGGTAACCATCGTGCCCTCGGCGGCCCAGGCGATATAGTCGCGGGATTCGGGGTCCATGTCGACGACGGCGTTCTGCTCCCGGAGCTCGGCAATCGCCCGGATGCCGTCCCGGATGCGCGCCGCCTTTTCGAACTGCATATCCCGGGCGGCTTCCCTCATGACTGTCTCCAGTCTCTTGATGGACTTTTCGGTGTTTCCGTCGAGCAGGAGGAAAAGTTCTTCCATGCTTTTTTTGTACTCTTCGGAAGTTATCAGGGCGCAGCAGGGGCCGCTGCACCGGCCGATATGGTAATAGAGGCAGGGCACGGTTCTCTTTTTGAGCACGCGGCATTGGCGAAGCTTGTAGTTCCGCTTGACCAGCTCGAGAAACTGGTCGAGCGCCGTAACGTTCGGAAAGGGACCGAAATACAAAGCCCCGTCATTTTGGATGCGCCTCGTGCGGAAAACCCTCGGGAAGGGTTCATTGGTAATCTTGATGACGGGATAGGTCTTCCCGTCCTTCAGATTGATGTTGTACCGGGGGCTGTTTTGTTTGATCAGGGTATTTTCAAGTAAAAGTGCTTCATATTCGTTTTCAGTAGTGATATATTCGATTGAGTGGGCCCGGGAAACGAGTATCCGGGTTTTAATATCCTTATTCGAGGTGAAATATGATGAAAGGCGGCTTTTGAGTGATTTTGCCTTGCCTACGTAGATTACGAGCCCTGTTTCATCTTTCCAGAGGTATACCCCGCTGGTTTTCGGGGCGTCGAGAGCAGTCGCATGGAGCCTTTTGCGGATTTCCGTTTGCTCTTTCATTGGATTTATCATATCATTCTGCCGATAATCTGAAAAGTAGTACCATGCACAGACAAAAAACCGTTTTATCCATAATTCTGCTTCTCGTTCTTTCTTTTGCCCAGGCTGAAGACGCAACCCTTGTTTTCGGGGGAGCGAAAGGCTGGTCGAATATGTCGGAGCTGTCCGGCCTTTCGCGCGGCAAGGGCCGCCTCGGCCAGGATGCCCTGGTGCTTTCGACGATGCTTCCCCTTGAGGCCTCGGTTGATGACATGTACCTCTCCTTTGACGGGGCGAAAAGCATCGATGAAAGCGGGAATTACACCGTGGTATCCAGTGCCCTTCTTTTTGCCGGCGAAGCCAAAGCCGAACGGGGGACAGGAGCCGCCCTCTGCAACACGGGCGGAAAGGGACTCGTGCTCCGCGGAAAACCGGGCAGTATTTTTTCGACGCCGGGAAATCCCGGTTCCTTCACCATCGCGTTCTGGCTTTTCCCCGCGGTAACCGAAAACGGGAGTATCCTTTTTCAATGGAGATCCTCCCGCACCGCCGGCGCAACTTCCCTCTATCAATATATACGCTCGAGTCTCTTTCAAAACCATGTGGAATGGGCCTTCTCGAATATATGGACAACCGTTACCGGAAAACCCCATGACGTGACGGTCATCGGAATGAAAAACCTGATTCCGGGGCAGTGGAGTCATCACGAGCTTTCATATGACGCGAATTCGGGGGTGCTTGAGTATTGCGTCGACGGCTCGACCGAAAGCATCCAGTATATCACCGCATCGGGTGCCGAGAGCGGGGACGTGTATCCCGCGATTTTCGGAGCCCCTGCCGATGTGGAAATAGCCTCGCAATTTTCCGGACTTATCGACGAGTTCAGGATTACCCGCAGCCCGTCGGATTTTTCCACCCTGGAGACAAAACGCGCCGTACTCGAGCGTTATCCTTCCGGGGGCGGACGCTTCCGGACGAATCCCGTCGATACCGGCGGGCTCAATTCGCTTATCAAGGGAATTACCGTTGTGGAGTCCCTGCCTGAAGAAACCGGAACGGCTTTTTTTATCCGCTCCGGCGATAATTTTTACCGATGGACCGATGACTTTCCGGAATGGATTCCCGTGCGCTCAGGCGATGCACTCTCCGGCGTCAAGGGTCGTTATTTCCAGATTGAGGGCTCGCTCTATCCGGACGGAGGCGGGACGAAGACCCCTTCGGTGACCTCGGTCAGCGTGCGGTTTGAAAAGGATACCCTGCCCTGGCCCCCGGCGAAGGTAGAGGCAGTCTCCGGAAACGGCTCCGTCAAGCTCACCTGGGCAGCATCGATCGACAGCGACACCGCCGGTTATGTGGTATATTTCGGCGACCGGCCGGGAGAATATCTCGGCGAAGGCTCTCCCGCGGACGCGGGAAAAAACCTGTCGATTGATCTTTCCGGGCTCAAGAACGGAAAACTGTATTATTTTTGCATTGCCTCATATGATGAATCCGGGATGCGGTATCCCGGATCCTTGTCGAAAGAAGTATGGGCCCGTCCTCAGGCGAGCCGGTAAAAGACATTTTGATTCGGGAGTTTCTGCATGGCTGAACATTCAACGCTTATTCTTGAACGTGCAAATTCAGCGCTTACGGCGCGGGATTTTACCCACGCCGAAAAACTGCTGCTCAATTTTCTCAAGCAGAATCCCAACACGGCGGATGCCCTCTCGCTTTTGGGCACGGTGTATGTCCGCGGCGATCATTATGAAAAGGCCCTGTCCGTCTACAAGAAACTATCCGAGGTCGATTCCGAAAACGTCGAGGTCCTGAATAATCTCGGCATCATATACCGCCGTCTCGGCCAGTACGATGCTTCCATCGCCTCCCTGACCGCCGCGAAGGCAACCGGCAACGATCCCGTCACCGTTCTCTACAATCTCGGAAACACCTACAAGCAGATGAAACAGTACGCGGACGCGGCTCTGTGCTTTTCGGAAGTCATCGAGCAAAAGCCGGACGACGTGCTGGCCTATAATCACCTCGGCAGCATCCACGCCCTGAGCGGACGGCACGATCTAGCCCTGCAGGCCTACCGCCGCGGTCTTCAGATCGACCCCAATCATCCTTTCATTCATTACAATATGGCGCACAGTTTCGAGTCCCTTGAGCGGCCGTCGGAAGCGATCAACGAGTATAACGCTGCGCTCAAGACGAAGCCGGGATGGCTCGAGGCGCTGCGCGATCTGGCGTCCCTTCATATGAAGCAGAAAGACCAGATGGCCTCCATCGCGACTTTGAAGCGCATTCTCGCGGTCGATGCATCGGACGTCCGCACCCTTGTCGAGATGGGAAACATTTCCGCGCGGAACAACCGTCCGGAAGAGTCGCTTTCCTATTTCAAGAAAGCGATCAAATGCGATCCGAACAATATCAGCGCCGTCCTTGCCCTTGTGAATTTATTCGAAAAGCAGGGCAAGATCGATGAAGCGCTTCAGGAACTGCGCACGCTTGAAAAGGGCAATCCCGGTTCGGTCGATGTCATGGTGCATCTTGCCCGTATGTACGTCCGCCTGCAGTTCTATCCCGAGGCGAAAATTCTCTTCAAGCAGATACAGAAACTGGATCCGGACAATATTCCCGCCCTCCGCATCGAAGGCCGCATGTATGTCCAGATGGGAGACAATGAGCGGGCCGAACTCTGCTTTGCCCGCATTCTCAATATCGATCCATCCGAAATAGATTTCCGCATAGACCTGGCCGAACAGCTTGTCCGCACCGGAAAGCTTCCCGAGGCCGAGGAACAGCTGCTCGCATATCTGGTCGAGCGTCCGAGGGACAATCCCGTGCGCATCTCGCTCGGTCAGCTGTATGAAAACATGAATGACAGCGAAAAGGCGCTTGAGGCCTACAAGGATGTCCTTTCCCGGGAAAGCGGCAATATCAACGCGCTGACCGCGCTTTCCGGGCTGTATCAGCGCGCAGGGCGTAATTCGGACGCAGTCCGCATCGCCGATGACATCGTGAACATACAGGGCAGCCGCGGTTCCGAGGAAGATTTAAACAACCTCACCGGATCCCTGGATCTTTACGAGCAGGCCGTTCATAGCTATGGGACGGTCAATCCCAGCGTATTGAGCAAAAACCTCGAGCTTCTCCGCTCAAAGAATATTCCCGAGGACGGAAACGTCAAAGACGAAAACGCCCTGCCTGCCGCATCGGCAAGTCCGGAGAATTTTGTTCCGGTCGACGAAGAAACCGATATGCTCAAGCTTTTCGAGGATGAGGAGCTTATCGATGACGACGAAATGCCTTTCGACGAACTGGTAACGATCGAAGATATTCCCGAGGAAGAAGTGCTTGAGGATTCCCTGGACAACCTGATAAATTTCGAGGAACCGATCGAGACTACCGAATCCTATCCGGAGCCGGGAATGGGTTCCTACGGCGACGGAACGCCGGAAGCCGAACTGCAGCTCGGCGGAGACGAGAAGAAAAACAATCAGCCCGTTTTAGAGGAAGAACCGGAATACTTTCCGGAAAGCGAACCGAAAATACCGTCAGCGCGTGAACAAATGCCTCCTCCTCAGCCGCCGCAACAGCAGCAGCCACCGCAATTTCCTCAATCGCCGCCACAGAACCCGCAGGGGCAGGGGCAGGGGCAGGGGCAGATCCCTCCCTATCAGGATAATCAAATCCCCCAGGGTCAGCAGCCTTACCGCGACTTAGGACCGTATCGGGAAAGTCCTCAGCCTTACCGCGATCAAGGGCCTTATCAGGCGCCTCCGCAGTATCCGCCCCCTGCCGACGGGACGGAAAACGATATACCGTCTCTCTCCCAGGACGCAGCGGAAGAAAATCTGGCAGACGATGAAAATTCTCTTATGGACGATTTAAGCCTTTCACAGCCAGAAAATGAGACTGAAGAAAATGGAACCGGTGATGATACCGCGCAAGCTTCAGAAGGCGGCGAGGCTTTCGAGCTGGTCGACGAACTTGAAGAGGAGCCTGAAATCAACGGCGAAGTCGATTTCGATCTGGATGCAGATGAAGGGCTTGATCTTGACGGAGAAGACGTTCTGGAAGAAGAGGGCGCGTTCAGCCTGGACGATGATAGTGAAGTAATGCTTGAGCCGGAAATAGAGCTTGACGGCGAACCGGATTTTGAACTCGACGGTGAAGATGAAATTAAACTGGACGATGAAGTTTCATTTGAAGAACTGGCTGAGGGCGATTTCAAGATGGAAGAAGAAACCGGCGAAGAAGACAGTTTCGACGCCGGAGAAGAGATAAATCTGGACGCTGAAAGCGATTTTGACATAGAAAGCGATATCGGAAGCGGAGAAGAACTAAAGCTGGACGGCGAGAGCGATTTTGAGACGGAAGACGATGTTACCCTTGAGCCGGGTTTTGAACCAGTAGGCGATATCGGCCTTGAAGATGAATTCGAAATTGATTTGAATCCCGATCCGATACCGGCGGTTGAAGGCGAACCACTTGAACGGCTTGAAAATATCGAAAGTATCGAAAACATTGAAAGCATCGATAGCATCGATAGCCTTGAAGACATTCCTCAAATTGAACTAGAGGGCGAACTCGCTGATGAAATTGAGGACGGCTTTGAAATGGAAGACGGCTTCGAACTGGAAAGCGAGCTCGACTCGAGATTCGATCCGGAAAGCGATACCTGGACAAATCCCCGGCTGCAGTCGCCTTCGGGCATCGAGAATCTCTCCGATATATCGAGCGGTGCCATGCTGGAGCTTTTTAAATACCTCAAGTCCGTCACTGTGTGCCTTCCGGATCAGGAATTGTCGCAATTCCTGATAAGCAAGGAACGGATACAGATGGAGTATGTCATCAAGCGTCTCTCCGGGGAAATTGGACTGAAGGACGACAAACGGGTTGAGGGTATCCGCACCCGGATGGGGAAGCATATCGGAACGACATCGGACTTCAATCAGACGATGAAGTATCTGCAGTCCCTGACGATGGATTTGCCCGACCAGGGATTTGCCGTAACCTTTGCCAATAAAATCGAACAGATACGGAACCGCTATAATGACGAGGCCGAGGAATGACGACCTTAAAAAGGAATCTTCCCGTATAAAAATCAAGGAGTTGTTTTGTTGAACACTATCCACACATCAAAGACGCGGGGCAGCCGGGACTCTCTGTCGAATTTCGCGCTGCTGTCCATCGCGACCGCTCTCGTTACCATGGCCATGAAGGCCGCCGCCTATTATGCGACGGGATCGGTCAGTCTCCTGTCCGACGCGATCGAGTCGATCGTGAATCTCGTCGGCGCGAGTTTTGCCTTTCTCATGCTGAAGGTAGCCGCGCGTCCCGCCGACAGGGATCACAGCTATGGTCATTCAAAGGCCGAGTACTTCGCGTCCACCGTCGAGGCGCTGCTGATTTTCGCCGCGGCCGTGAGCATCATAATCGCCGCAGTCGGCCGTTTGACCTCCCCGAAGCCCCTTGAGCAGCTCGGCGTCGGTCTCGTCATTTCCTTCGCGGCCTCGGTGATCAATCTGATTGTCGCCCTGATCCTTATCAAGACCGGAAAAAAACATAATTCCATCACCCTCGAGGCTGACGGCCATCACCTGATGACGGACGTGTGGACGAGCGTCGGGGTAGGCATCGGCCTCATTCTGGTTCTATTTACCCGTTGGATAATACTCGATCCGATCGCCGCAATTCTGGTAGCGGTGAATATTTTGTGGACCGCGTTTCAGCTCCTGAAGCGCTCTGTCGCGGGACTGATGGACGCATCGCTCGACACGGCGGAACTTGACCTGATCGAAAAAACGCTCGCGAAGTACCGCCTTGCGGGTATCGAGTTTCACGCGCTCCGGACGCGGCAGGCCGCAAGCCGGAAATTCCTTTCGGTGCACATGCTCGTAAACGGCGCGCTGACCCTGCACGACGCACATCATCTCGCCGAGGATTTCGAGAGCGAACTGCGCATTCTTGTCCCGGACCTGGTCATCACGACTCATCTCGAGCCCCTTGACGACGAGATTTCCCTGAATGACCAGAATGACAGGGTGTAGAGAACGAATGATTCCCGGGGAGTCCATTATGAAAATACGATTTGCGCTGATTCTCGCGGTTTTGCTGACCGTTCAACTGCATGCCGAGACCGGCCCATGGACGCCCGCCGACAATGAAACGAGGGCGGCGCTTCAGAAAGCCGACAAGCTCATTGCCGAAAAAAATATGATTCAGCCTTCAGACTGCTCGGCAGTGACAACACGAACGATTTTCTCGTGGCGAAAAAGATCGAAATATGCATCAACTATTTCGCGCAAAGCCTTGATCATAGAATGTTCGCATTCAAGGATCTTGCTCCGGGAGAAACGCTCGATGGACTCCGCTCGGGAAAGGGTACTTATAGCCTCTATGTCTTCGACCCCGCCGAAGTGATCGGCAAGATACCGGGTAGCGCGATATCGCCGATATTGCACAAGGCGCTGGGCGACTATTATTATGACGTGAGTCTCCGCTATGCGGGCCGGTGGCTCGAAACGGACGATGACATCGCGAAAAAGACGATTGCCAATTATGACAGAGCGTTCGCAGCGGGACTCTCCACCGTGACTATGTGCACAAATTACGCCGATAAAGCATTGCAGCTTGGCGACTATGCAAAAGGAATCGAATATTATTCCAGGGCGCTGAAAGAAGACCCCTCCCTGTATAATGTCCATTATAACCTCGCCTTTGCCTATCTGCGCGTCGAACAGTACGACAGCGCGCTCACCGAAGGCGAGAAAGCCCTTGCCGTCTATGAAAAAGAGCCGGCCTATCTGATGGATGCCCTGATGCTCTGTGCGGACGCCGCCTTTTACGGCGGACTGAACACACGCGCAATTGCATATCTTGATCGCGCGCTCAGGATATCCGCGCAGGATTACCGGATTTACAAAAAATTCGGATATATGTACCTGTCGTCAAACACAATGGACAGGGCAAACGAAAATCTCGACGCCCTGTTTGCGCTCTCCCCGACCAACCCCGGCGCCACTCAAATGGTGGTGAGTGCGTATGAATCGTACAAAAAAAATGAAGCCATAACCGATTTTTTTCTGCGCAACCTCAAAAAATACCGCACGCAAAGCGAAGTCCTCGGTAACCTGAACTTTCATTTTGCGCTCAAGCTTGAAGGGTCGGGCGACAGTAAAAAGGCCCGTAAGGCCGCGCTCGACGCGCAACAGAATTTTACCGACGCAACAAAATACGACGGACAGATCAAAGACGCCGTCGAGGCGCTTCTCGCCCGCAATTCTGTTGAATAATACATCCTTTTCCCTGAACCCCGGTTATTTATTCGTGGACCGGGGTTATTTCGTGTTTTTGAGTGATTAATCACCTTTACTTATGCATTGTTACCGGCTAGCTTTGCATCAGTGCCGCATCCGGCAACAATGGGGAATGCGGGCATTAAAAAGGAAAAAATAAAATTAAACGAAGTTCTTACACACAATTAAGCGTAGCTATTTTTAGTTGTTTACTATCAACAAGCTGCATCTCGGACGGTCCGCAGTTGTTTCCGTCGGAAATTCTATATAGAGTCTCTCCAACAAATAATCCTGCATTGATTTTGCCCGAAAAGGGTTTGCATGAATATATAGATGTCGCGTATGGCAATAATAAAATCGAATTAACTGAACAAAATGAAAAATTTGATACCTTTCTTCTTAATGGCGGGATACTGTTACAGCCATCATTAAGCAGCGGTACCTGCTTTTCTCCCTACTTAAATATTGCAGCGACGGTTACTTATTCAAACATTACTATATTTCCCAATTCAGATTCAATGACGTCGTTGCAGGCTAAAAACCTTGCATATAATAGCGAAAACCCAAGTTATGGATTTGAAGCGATTTGTAGTCCGGGTTTTCTTTTTAAGTATAGTGATTTGTTGGTTATGCTGTACGGTCAAAGTATTTTTCAATATGAATCCGGGGATTATTTTCAATACAGAAAATTGTTTGATGGAATCGGAATGCTCTATAATTCAGCTGCTTTGCCTTATAGTTACGGCTTTGGGGTCGGTCTTGATATACAACAAAAACTGCAGGAAAAAATAGATATTGGAATATCTGTAGAAACTAAGATTCTGTTTAACCAAACCCAAAGCTATATGGACGAAGGTTATGAAAATGGAAAATATACCGTGCAGACAAAGGAAGGCGGTGTTACATTCAAAATGAGTGCGATAAAACTCGAACCCTATGTTGATTATAATCATTTAAGGGTTTCTCTGTCAAAAAGCTTCAATGGGCCCATTTTCGTTTGTTTGGCATATCGGTGGTAAAAATAAATTGGAAACAAATAAATACCTTAGTGTGCCTTACAGAAAGAAACTCATATCTTTTGTCCCATCTTCCTGAAACCCGGTTATTTATTCCTGAACCGGGGTTAATTCGTGTTTTTAACCGATTGTTATCCTTTACTTATGCAATTTTCTAAGTTAGTCTTACATCCGCTACGAAAAAAAGTTTTTATTTAAGGGGAACATGCATGAAAAAAATCCTTCCTTCCTGATCCTTACGGCAATCATTGCCGCAGCAGGGTGCAGTGTGGGAACCACTGGGAATGAAACAGCGCAGAAAAAAGGCACGGCCGTAGAAATCGCTCCGGTAACAATCCGGAAAACGGGTACCGGCAGTGATATCACCAGCTTTCAGACAGACGTAAAGGTGTACGAGTCAAACAACAGAAGTCCCGCAGGAAGCGTCCTGAAGGAGCAATACCGTCTTTCGTACAAACTGATCGAGGGTAATTTGTTTACCCGCATCGATTATCCTGTTGACGCAAATGGATTGGCCCGTACCGTGCTCAATAATCCCGATGAGATTATTATCTTCAACAGGAATAATAATATAGTTGAATACAGGGCCACCATGACGCAAGAGGCGGAAAATAGTGAAGGCGAACAGAAAACACTGTTCAGTCGCGTGGTGCTGGATGATGTCACAAAATACTATTCGAAGCTTGCATATAGGATTACTGAAAATAAAACCTCTAATATCATTGCCGTTGAAATTCCATCCGCGCAATTATCTGATATGCTGATCGGGGGGGATCCGTTGAAAGGAGAAAGCATTTACTTTGATACAATTCTAGAAGTAGCGTGCGGATTCGAATACACCGTAGTCGATGAAAATAATACCACTATCAACAAAGTTGCCACAGATCTTTTTCAGGATGTAGACGGAATACCGATAAAAACCGGAACAATAACCGTTGCGAGCTATTCCTATCCCGCGAAAATCGACACCTCTGATCGGACTTTGCCGGTTTTAACCAGCTTGGATACTATTCCCCCGATAACAAATGAAAAGCTTGCCGCGCTGAAGGAAAATGGCGCTGAAATATTCGTTATGGATCCCATTCTCGGCGATCCGGGCGATCGGGATCATACGATAACAACGGTTGAAAGCTATGAGGCAATCGAACTTAATTCCCTGGCGGATTCATATTTCCGCCTGAGTCTGTAAAAAGGTAGAATGAAATGAAAAAAATTATCGCATTGATTTTAGTCTCTCTTTTCTGTACGTTACTTGGCGCTCAGGTACCTAATGATGATACCTTAAAATTCTTTCGGGGCGTTGGAAGTAAATTTATGGGTGTAGATAGTAATTTTGTCACAATGGAGGACCAGCTACAACACGTTGACGCCAAACTTTCTGGGGGTACAAAACTGAATATTGTGGGCCACAGCCAGGGCGGTTTGAGGGCACTCGCATATGCAAGTTACCAACAGCAACACGGTCGCTTGCCGGACAATATCGCGAACGTTATTTCAATAGGGGGACCGACAACAGGATTTTCTCCCTTGGCCCAGGGCGTTCAGGTGTTGCAGACAAAACTTGATGATGCGTCAACTACCATTAATGGAGGCATGCAGGCAGTAATGAATCTTTCATTGGTACCAAAGGGAACCTTCGAGATTTTGCAGAATGGCGGCGTTTCAGGACTTCTACAAACTCTTGGCCTGAATAATTCTTCTTTGCCCGCACTTCTTGCCGCTGTCGATGACGTAAAACAAAGCTATAAAGACATGAAACCCGACAGCGATTTCCTGACGAAATATATTGTAAAAAACACCTATGAATGGTTAGTTTTCAGGACGCCTTTGGGTAGAATAATAAGTGTTAAGCTATTTAAAATTCGTTCCGACTGGAAACTTCCCAAACCGGTAAAATACGGTTTTATCGTCGGTACCAGTTCTGATATTCTTAAAACCGCCGATGACCTGAACTTGAAAGTTCCGATTGCCGGAATGACTGTTGCTCCATCAAAAGTTGCGTCGTATTATGTGAAAGCGACCGGTCTTGCATCTGCTGCATGGGATGCTATTCACACCAGTTATGATATAGAAGCAAGCCTTCTTAATCCCTGGATGTATCCAGGGCATAGACGGGATGCCCGGAAGCTAGCCAATAATGCGTCGGCCTGGAGAGATAAAGCAAAACAGGGATACGATTGGGTATCAAATTGCGAGAGCAACTTTTCGTCTATTCTGGGCACCGCGGTTAATGAGAATGACAGTTTCATTCCGACCCGTGACCAGTATATAGATGTCGCTGAGTTTGGCGGAAGTTATATTCAAAATGAGACCAAAGGTAGATTTGCCGGCGCCTACAATCATCTGAGCGAAACTACTCATCCTGATATCTGGGGAGCGGGAGGCAGTTTGGATATAAACACCATCGGTGCGGACGGAAAACTAGTAAAATGGTTGTACGGCAATTCCTTTACTTCGGGAACCATAACAGGGGAAAACATAGATTGAAAACATATTTTTCGCTTTTTCTTTTACCGTTCTATTTGCTCATCCTTTTATCTTGCACTTCTTCCTGTAAAATAAACCCGCTTGGTGGAGATGTTTTACAAGG
>JAYVSC010000197.1:0-12896 GCA_043775705.1 Spirochaetales bacterium
CCGAAAAAAAAGCCTCGGGACGGGCGAAATACAGGGTATTATTGATCGAGTAGATCAACACCGAGGAGTCCGGCGCCCAGGAAACGGGTATCTTGCCCCGCTCGACCGATTGGGACAGCACAAAGCGCAAACCCCTGGAAATATCGAGAATAACAAGGCGGCCGCGCGAGGGAGTGAGGGTCTCGATTGAAACCTGCCATTTGCCGTCAGGACTTGAAGCAACTTCCGGCAGTGTTCCGAAGCTGATTGAACCGCCCGCGTAAAAGGGTTTGGAATCCTCAAGCCAGGCAAAACTCTCTTCCTGGGTATTATATCTGCCCATGCCGAACCGGTTCCGTATCTGGAGAACGGTCCCCCCTGAAAGTGATTCCAGCGCCTCGGGGTAAAAAGTAAGCTGCTCCCGCTTTCCGGTGTCAATTGAATGAAGAAAAAGGGTTTGATAGGGTTCCATCCCCGGGATATCAGCCTTGACGGAAAACAGAACCGCATTGGCCTTGTTTATATCAGGCGAGAGGAACGAGATTTCGGCCGTCAGCGGTACAATGGAGAGAAACAGACAGACACATCTGATTATCAATTTCATATTACTTTCCTGTTATATGGGATTAGTGCCCGACAAGAGCAGAGACAGGGCGTCTTCCAGCTCACCGAGCTCATTTTCAATGCGCGTGAGGCGTGAACAGGTAAACTCTTTCTGCCTGGATTCCATCTGGTTAAATACCGATTCGATCTGGGCGGCAAAAATCAAGTCTTCCTCGGAAGCGGTGCCGCACCAGGGACAAAAAACAAACGCGCTTTCAACCGTCCGGCCGCATGCATGGCATATCGATACCTTATCCATCAGTGTTTCCCCTCTGTTGTAATTATAGCACGGAATACGGGTCAACCATCTTTCCGTTTTTGTACACGGAAAAATGCAGATGGCTGCCGGTTGAATAGCCGGTACTGCCCACTTTTCCGATAACCATGCCCTGTGATATTTTCTCTCCGCGGCTCACGCCGATGTAGCTCATGTGGCCGTACAATGACTGAAAACCATCATCATGGGTAAGGATGATGTAGTTTCCGAACACTGCAGAAAAACCAGTTATCGCGACCTTTCCGTCCATTGCCGCCTTGATCGGCGTTCCTGTCGGGGCGGCCAGATCGATTCCGGTATGAAAGGTCCGGGCCCCGGTGAAAGGATCGCTCCGGTAGCCGAAACGGGAAGTAAGTCTTCCTGGCAAGGGAATCATAAAAAGCTCGCCCAGTGCATGTTTCAGGTCGGAGAGGGAAAGCGACGCCCCGGGAATAAAGAGCGTCTGGTGCGCCACCAGCGTTGAAGTAGCCAGGTCATTGGAATCGAGCAGGGCATTTACGGGAATTGCAAAACGCGAAGCGATGCGTGTCAGGGAATCGCCCCGGGCGACGGTATACATGATTCCGTCCATTGATGGAATTTTCAGTTTTTGTCCGGTACGGATATGACGCGCATTATCAATCCCGTTGATGGAAAGTAAAGTTCCGAGGCTCCGCAGGCCTGAACGGGCGAGAATGGAGCTGACGGTATCCCCGTTCTTTACGGTATAAGTCGAATAGCTGACGATCCGGATCGAGTCGGGCAAATCCGCACTTATGCTCTCTGCCAAAAGGGCCGCATCGGACTCGGGACTCACCAGCTGCCTCATGGCGCTTTCGGCGTAGGAATCCGCAGGCAGCTGGATTTTGTCCAGCCGGTAAAAACCGTATCGCTGCTGAAAAAGAGGAGTCGCGGCGATTGTAAGAGTCGCGAAGAGCAGAAAAAGAACGGGAAAAGATGCGGCTACCGGCATTTCCCGCAAGGCGGAAAAGGAAGGAAGGGAAAGCGCGGCCGGGGAATGGGTGCGCCCTACATGATTCTCGGGTTGTAAAATGGTAATAACATCCATACGGAAAGTATCGACAGAACGGCCGCAGATAATTAGAATAGATTAAATATGAATCATTCAAGATACCGTATCCGCTTCTTTTTCTTCATCATTCTGGCCGCACTTTTCGTTAAGGTATGCATTCTGGATATAATGTATATCTCGGGTCCCTCGATGAAACCGGGTTTGGAAACGGGATCTTTTGTCCTCGAATTCAAGCTGAAGTGGGGTATTCCCATTCCTTTTACAAACTCCTACATGCTCCGCTGGGGCAAACCCCATACCGGTGAAATTGTCATTTTCCCCTATCTTGACCGCTACGTCATCAAGCGTATTGCCGCGACGGAAAATACCCCGCTGGTTTTTACGGACAAAACAGGGTATAGTGTGCTGATCGGGGAACGAGATGTACCATTGACAGAAGAGCAATATCTAAAACTGAAATACGCAAAAAAGGTTCCCTCGGGAATGTTTTTTGCTCTGGGAGATAACATGGCCGAATCACGCGATTCGAGAGACTATGGCTTTGTCTCGCTTGACAGCATACGCGGCAAGGCATTATGGAAATGAACGGCTTTATCTCGCGAAAAAGGCTTGTTTTTCTCGGTATCTGCTTTTCCATCCTCATTCTCGCCATAGTGATCAACTTTGCCCGGTATATGCTTTTCGCCGGACAGGAAGACACTTCCTCCCTCATATCCACTGACCGGGGCTCCATCCTGGACAGAAACGGAAAACTGCTCGCGGTTCAGACCACCCTGTACAATATCGCCATTACCCGTTCGGCAGTTACCGACAAATCGCTCTGTGCGAGCCTGCTGAGCCCGATCACCGGCATAGCGGAGGACGAGCTGCTTCTCCGTCTGAATGAAGGCGGCGGTGATTTTTTTTATCTTAAAAAAAAGATCAGCGAGAACGAAAAAACCGCCATAGCAAATACAATAAAGGAAGCAAAGCTGAGGGGCATACGGCTTGAGCCGGTTATGAGCCGGACCTATCCCGAAAATCAGCTTGCCTCCTTCGTGGTCGGTTTCCTCGGGGATGACGGGCGCGGCCTTACCGGAGTCGAATATTCCTTCCAGGACATCCTGTCCCCGCCTCAGACCGCTCCCGGGAACCCAGGGACGGCGGCAACATCGCAAGGGGCCTACAACGTGATGCTTTCCATCGACGGGAACATACAGTATGAGCTGGAGAAGATTGCCCGGCAGACGATGATCGAAACCCAGGCCGAGGCGGTCATCATGGTAGGGGCCGACGCACGTAACGGCGAAATTCTCGCCTACATAAGCGAACCATCCGCTAATCTCAATACCTATGGTCAGAGCACGGCATCCGAACAGCTGGACCGCCCTGCCCTCTACGCCTATGAACCCGGTTCCGTTTTCAAGATATTTTCCATCGCCTCACTCCTCGATCTCGGCGTCGTCAAGGACACGGACATTTTTTTCTGCGACGGGGTATATACCTTTACGACCGCGCGCGGAGAAACAATCAACATAAAGTGCCTTGACAAGCACGGCTGGGTAACCCCGCGCGACGTGATCAAGCTATCCTGCAACGACGGCTCTGCGCAAATGTCCGAAAAAGCCTCCCCTGCTCAGCTCGAGGCAAAACTCAGGGAATTCGGGTTCGGCTCGAAAACGGGCATCGAACTGCCGGGCGAGACGACGGGACTCTTCAGGACAAGCGACTCCTGGTCCCTCCGGTCCAAGCCGACCATCACGATAGGACAGGAACTCTCCGTTTCCGCGCTTCAGATGGTGCAGGCGGCTACCGCACTTGCGAACAAGGGCACTCCATTGAAGCTTTCGCTCCTTTCAAAACTGTATACCCGCGACGGAAACCAGGTCTATGCGCATCAGGCACAGCCGCTGACCCGGGTTATCTCGCCGGAAACGGCGGCAGAAATGCTCAGCTACATGCAGACTACATCGGAATCGGGAACGGGAATGAAGGCCTCGGTCGTGGACGTCCCGATGGCCGTTAAAACCGGGACCGCCCAAATGCTCAACGATGCAAAAAATGCGTACAGCTCCACGGATTTTATCTCGAGCTGCATCGGCATATTCCCCGCGAACGATCCACAGGTAATCCTCTATATCGCCATCGTCAAGGCAAAGGGAGAAACCTACGGAGGCCGCATCGCCGCCCCGGTGATCTCGAAGGCCGCAAACGAGATAATCGACTATCTCGGGATCGGACGCTCGAAGGCGACGTCCGTGCTCCATACGGGCATCATTCCCGTACCCAAAAATCGTCCGGTACATATCGGCTCAACCATGCCGAATTTGACCGGAATATCCAAACGCATGCTCACCGGTCTTTTGGAGCGAAGCGACCTCATCATCCTTATCGATGGTGACGGATACGTAAAAAGCCAGAGCCCCGAGGCAGGAACGCCGATCGAAAAAGGAATGACGATTGAACTCCACCTCGAATGAAATTTTTTCCGCAAACCGTACTCTTTTCTGCGCCCGGTTCCCCGATCTTGCCTGCATCCTGGGCCTTGATTCCCCCGACGGGACTCAGTCCCTTTTTGATGCCGTCCCTCCTTCGTATCATATAGAAGAAACCCGTTCCGGGAACCCAACTCTGCGGGTGAAGGAAACATATGTCCATTCGCGTCATGATCCCCTCAGGGACGCCTCGCGCGCGGTCGAAGACACTTCATCATTCACCAGAAACGGCTGTCTTTTTGCCGGAATAGGCCTTGCATACATCCCTGAGCTCTATGCCCGGAAATTTCCCGAAGCGACGCTCATAGTAATCGAACCCGATATTTTTCTTTTCCTGCTGTGCCTCGTCTCGCGGCCCCTGAAAAGCTTTCTGTCCCATCCGGGACTTATCCTGATAATCGGAACCCCGCCCCGTGAGGTGATTTCACTCCTGGAAAAACTCGAGCTTACAGATATTTCAGTATATCAATCCCCTTCCCTTACGGCGCCGAATCAAGGCTGGTTTTCCGATTTTGAGGCAATGCGGAAGCGCAACAAGGAAAAGAAGGAAATCAACGCCAATACTCTGAAGCGCTTCGGGGACCTCTGGTTGAAAAACATGTGCAGAAACCTCGGCCAAATGCGCGATAGAAGGGGTATTGGAGCCTTCAAGGATGCCTTCCGGGATGTTCCCGCCCTTGTCCTCGCTGCAGGCCCGAGCCTTGACCGGATTCTTCCGCACCTTAGCGAACTCCGGAAGAAATGCCTGATCATCGCCGTTGATACCGCAGTACGCGCCTGCGTCCGTGCTTCCTCGGAGCCTGACTTTATCATCCTCGTGGATCCCCAGTACTGGAATTTCAGGCATCTGGACGGTCTTTCCTGTCCGAAAAGCATCCTGATAACCGAATCGGCCGCCTGGCCTGCGGTATTCCGGTTTAAATGCCGCTCAATTCATCTGTGCTCATCCCTTTTTCCGCTCGGAAAATTTCTGGAATCGAGAACGGCCATAAAAGGTGAATTGGGAGCAGGGGGATCAGTCTCCACGACCGCATGGGACTTTGCGCGCCACCTGGGTTGTACACATATTTATATGGCAGGGCTTGATCTCGGGTTTCCTGACAAGAAAACCCATTTTACCGGGAGTATATTTGAGGACAGGACCCATACCTCTTCGGACAGGCTGAATACCGCGGAAACGGCTGGATATTCGGCTCTCTACGGCGGGGGACCCTATCCGGTTCCCGATTACCGGGGAAAAACAGTCCTCACCGACAAACGGCTCATTCTGTATGCCTGGTGGTTCGAAAGCCGTCTTGCTGCCTTTCCCGGGAATAAAACAGCAACCCTCACCCCGGAAGGCGTGAAAATACCGGGGTTTTCCATTGCTTCAACTGAGGATCTTGAGTCGGGTCCAGAAATTCGGACTCGGATTGACCGAAACCTTACCCGAATTCTCTCCTCCGATGACGGAAAACAGGATTCTGCTGAAGGAAAGGCCTTTGACGATGCCCTCACTGAACTGAAAAAGGAACTCTTCTTCATCTCGGGTCTTTCAACACAGGCGGTAAAACTGTGCGAATCAGCCCTGAAAGGTCAAAACCAACACAGCGGAAAATCAATATGTGATGAACTGAACCGCATCGATCATCTGATTCTGGACAGCACAGCCAAAGAGATAGCTTCAATGGTCTTTCCTGTAAGCAGCAAAGGTACCAGGGGGGAAATCGGAACAGAAAGCGGTAAAAACAGTAGCGGCACCTCGGTTTTTTCGGAATCCCGCGCAGTTTATATAAATATCAAGAATGCGGCGAAAAAAAACCTCGATAATCTTGAAAAATTTAGTTAAAGAAACTGATATCCCTTCCGATATTTAAAATGTTGATTGAATAGTAAAAAACGGCGATAAGATTGACGTCCAGTCGCCGTTTTCACACCTTCGATCGGACCGTATCAAAAGCGATACGGTCTTTTTTTTTATGCGAAAAGCCAGACGCCGGTCTCGTCGATCAATTTCCCCAGCACGGCGACATGCATGTCTGCTTTCAGCTCGTCAATATACGCCTTCCATTTGCCTTGAGTATATTTTTCGCGGACCCTTTTTTTAGCTTCCGCGGAGGCAGCGGATAATTCCGTATTCTTTTCCGGCATGTTCCGGACAAGAACCATGCCAGCCATATATCCACTCAAAGCGGTAACCAGGGGTTCCCCCGCGTTTTCGGAAAGGCTGATAAAATCGGCGGAAGATACGTCGAGTTTTTTCATCAGATGCTGCGCGAAAGCTTCATAAAACAGCAGCCAATCCGAATCGGCCTCCTTTTTATCCCGCAGCTGCAGAGCAAGGGTGCATATCCCGCCGTAATTTTTGGACAAAAGAGAAGCAGCGGCGAATTTGACACCAAAAAGGGCAAAAAGATGCGGTTTTTGAGTCCGCAGTACTTCCTGCAGGCGCATCAATGTGTCAAAGTCGCCTAAAAGGAGAAGCGCATCGCAGAGCAGACTTACTTGCCTTTTCCCGTACCTTTTTTTTTCAAAGACTGCCTTTTCAAGGTGCGCTGACAGTCCAGGCCAGTCCTCATTTTCCAAAAAAGACAGAGTTTTCCAGTTGGAAAGAAAAACGCTATTTACAATTCCCAAAATAAGAAGGAAAATAAGACTGAAAAACCAGTTTTTTGACCAAAAATCACGCATAAAAGTTCCATCGAGGATAAAAAAGGGTAAAAAGAAAATAGTAACGAAAGATAAAAATAAGACGATATTAAAAGTAATAAAGAGTGCTTTAAATTTCATGGAAATGCTCCTATTATTATGTTTGATATTACTACAGGGGAAAAGATAAGTGAATACATTTAATGTTCTGGAATTACAGGAAGGGTATTTCTTTACCGAAGACGCCTTTCTGGACAAAAAGTATCTTGTCATTACCCCCGGGGTACCAATCTCGAACAATTTGAAACGTGCGCTCAAGGAATGGGAATTCCTGAAAATCTACTCGGAAGGCCATACTTCTGAACAGGTGGTAATAGCGTCAAGAGTGCCTATATCGAGCATGGCCAACGGGCTTGACGGCGAGGAAAAAAAGGAAAATCCGCCTGAGGAATCAGCGCAGCCCGAAACTGACGCCACTCAATTGAACCTTGTAGAAAAAACCTATACCGAATATCAGGATTTTATCGCGGACATATATACACGCTATGCAACGCGGAAAGAGCTCCAGCTCCAGGTAATATCCGACAAGGTAAAAGACCTGTGCGATTTTATCAAGATAAACAAGCGCTACATGCTCCGAATACTCCCTTCCCAGGAAAACAGAGAAAAAAACTACCTGGTTATCCACTCGATGCGCTCAACCATGTACGCAATTGTCATTGGACTCCAGCTCAAGTTCCCCATACATAAACTGATCGAACTCGGCGTTTCCTGCATTCTGCATGAAATCGGCATGATCCGGCTTCCGCCCCAGCTCTATATGGGAAACCGCGTTCTCTCGCCGATAGAGAAAAACGCGATAGTGACCCATCCCGTTATATCCTACAATATTCTCCGCGAATTCTCTTTCCCGCTGAATATCTGTCTCGGGGTGCTCGAACACCATGAACGGGAAAACGGCGAGGGCTATCCCCGTAAACTGACCAAGGACAAGATTTCGATTTACGCAAAAATCATCGCCGTAGCCTGTTCCTACGAGGCAGTAACCGCGCCCCGTCCCTATAAAGAAGCCCGCGACGCCTATTCAGGCATCGTCGACATCATGAAAAATCCGGGAAAGCAGTATGACGACACTATTATCCGCGCACTCCTGTATTCCCTGTCACTGTATCCCATCGGCATCTATGTGCTGCTCTCGAACGATAAAATCGGACAGGTAATCGATGTAAATCCCGAAAACCCGAGATACCCGATAGTGCAGCTCTATGGCGAACTCAAGGCGGACGGCAAGCCAAAAATCGTAGACACAAGCGAATACGGCGTAAATATCAAGAGGCCGCTCACCAAGGATGAAGGCACCAGACTCGCCGCCAAACTCTGATCACCGCAATACCGAAAAAAAACCACACTCTTCGCATTTAAAACTTGTCAGATACCCATTTGTGACTTAATCTAGTATAAATCACATATAGGGTTCCCAGTGTTGGGGCCTTCAAATCATAAGGGGGAGTCATGACCATTCTCTATACCTTGTTTGGATCAGTGTGCGCGCTGATCTTCGCCTTTTTCCTTGCCCGTTACGTACTGAAACAGGACTCGGGAACAGATAAAATGATCGAAATCTCGGAAGCCATCCAGAAAGGCGCCCGCGCCTATCTGAGCCAGCAGTACAAAGTCGTCGGCATTATCTTTATCGCCCTCTTTGTCCTTCTCGGCATTCTTTCCTTCGGCTTCGGTCTGATTTCTCCCTTCGTTCCCTTTGCCTTCATCACCGGCGGTTTTTTCTCCGGTCTTGCCGGTTTTATCGGAATGAGCGTGGCGACCAAAGCCAACGCGAAAACCGCCTGGGCCGCCAAGAAGAGCCTTAACGCGGGACTCCGCGTGGCCTTTTCCACCGGTGCCGTCATGGGTATGACAGTCGTCGGCCTCGGCCTTCTTGACCTGTCCCTCTGGTATGGACTCCTGAAGCTCGTCTTCAAGATGGACGACGCGGCCATTCCCCCGATCATGATTACCTTCGGTATGGGAGCCTCCACCATGGCTCTCTTCGCGCGCGTGGGCGGCGGTATCTTCACGAAAGCCGCGGACGTCGGCGCCGACTTAGTCGGTAAGGTCGAAGCCGGCATTCCCGAAGACGATCCCCGAAATCCCGCGGTAATCGCGGACAATGTCGGCGACAACGTAGGCGACGTGGCCGGTATGGGCGCAGACCTCTACGAATCCTATGTGGGCGCCATCGTTGCCACCATGGCTCTCGGTTCGGCCGCAGCCCTTGCATCCAAAGGCATCATGCAGGTTCTGAGCCTCATCCAGATACCCCTGGCCATATCAACCATTGGGGTTCTCCTGTCCATCGTCGGCACCTTCTTTGTGCAGGCCAAGGAGGACGCGACTCAGTCCACCCTTCTTTCCGCCCTGCGCAAAGGCGTGTGGTTTTCCACCATCGGTATCGCATTATTCAGCTTCCTCTATATTTTCTTCCTGCCCAGCCTCGGCGCAAGCTACCTGGGAATATGGGGTGCCATGATGTGCGGTCTCTTGGCGGGTAATGTGATCGCCTTCTTCACCGAATACTTCACCTCGGACACCTACAAACCCACGAAAGAAGTGGCGGACTCCACCCTGACAGGCGCGGCTACCGTCATCATCAGCGGACTCGCAGTCGGCATGAAGTCGACCGTAGTCCCTGTTATCTCCGTAGCAGCTGCCATTCTCGGTTCCTATTACCTGGCCGGCGGAGCTTCCAATGTCGTCCTCGGTCTGTATGGAATCGGTATTGCCGCGGTTGGAATGCTCGCGACCCTCGGCATCACGCTGGCGACCGACGCGTACGGTCCCGTTGCCGATAACGCGGGCGGAATCGCCGAAATGGCCGGTCTCGATCCTGAGGTAAGAAAGAGAACAGATGCTCTGGACTCCCTCGGAAACACCACTGCGGCCACCGGAAAAGGCTTTGCCATCGGTTCTGCAGCCCTCACGGCTCTCGCCCTTATCGCCGAGTACAACCAGAAAATCGGAGAGGCCGTAGTCGAACTGACCAGCAGGGGAGGCATATTCGCCGCCTACGCGGCCCAGTCCTTCGCGACGAGCCTGATCAATCCCTACGTCATCAGCTGCCTCTTTATCGGAGCGATGCTTCCCTTCCTCTTCTCCGCTCTTACCATGCAGGCAGTAGGCCGCGCGGCGGGCGCCATGGTCCAGGAAGTAAGGAGACAGTTCAAGTCTGACCCGGGCATAATGGCCGGAACCAGCAAGCCTGACTATGCGGCCTGCGTCGCCATTTCCACCAAGGGCGCGCAGAAAGAAATGATTTTCCCCTCGATGCTCGCTCTCTTTGCGCCGATCCTGGTCGGTATCTTCGTCGGCCCCATCGGCGTCATGGCGACTCTCGCAGGCGCCCTCGCATCCGGTTTCGTCCTTGCCATCATGATGGCAAACTCGGGCGGAGCCTGGGACAACGCGAAGAAATACGTCGAGCGCGGAAATCACGGCGGAAAGAAGTCTGATGCCCACAAGGCAGCCGTAGTCGGCGACACCGTAGGAGATCCCTTCAAGGATACCTCCGGACCGGCGATGAACATCCTTCTCAAGCTGATGAGCATGGTTTCGATAGTATTTGTTTCAACCACCATGGTGCTCAACGCCCTGTTCATGTCTCTGTTCAAATAAATCGCGTTTGAGGACGGACCGCAAAGAAGCGGTCTTGTCCCCTTACCTACAAAAAAAGACCGTCGGAACTACCGGACGGTCTTTTTTTTTAATTTCTTTTACGCAGAATCAATGCATGATTATCCTGTTGCGGCCTTCATCCTTTGCCCGATACAGGGCTTCGTCGGCTTTCTTGATAAAGGAATCAAACCGCAGCTCGGTATCGGGAATCCCGGTAAAATATCCGATGCTTATAGTCAGCTGTTCTCCGATCGCAGTTGAGAAGGGAATCGCGCAGGCGGCAATGCCGTGCATGATCCGTTCGCATACAAGCTGGGCGTTTTCCCTGTTCGTATCAGGGAGAATCACGATGAATTCCTCGCCGCCGTAGCGGGCGACTACATCGGAGACTCTGAACAGGGCGGATTTTATTCCCGCGGCGACTTTTTTCAGCGCTTCGTCCCCGGCAAGATGACCGAAGGTATCATTGAAAGTCTTGAAAAAATCGATATCGATCATAAGCACCGAAAGGAAATCTTTCCGCACATTGGCGGCTTCCCATTCCCTGATTATGATGTATTCAAAATATCTTCTGTTCGGGATGCACGTGAGCGCATCCTGGTACGACAGCACTTCCAGATGAGTATTCACCGACTGCAGATTGCTTGTGGCCGCCTCAAGCTCCCCGACTTTTCTTTCAAGGGTAAAGCCGGTGCGGATGCGGCGGAAACTGTAGACGCCGAAAATCAGCAGAGCCATGTATAAAAGCACGGCATACCACCTGAGGTATATCGGTTTTTCAACAGTAAACATCAGGGCCGTTTCCCTGCCGCTGTTGTAGGAAAGAGACCCGTCAACGCGCACCCGGAACAGATACTTGCCGGGATTCAAGTTCGTGTACATCGCGAGTTTGCGGTCTCCCGCATGTATCCACTCTTTGTCGAATCCGTCCAGCTTGTAGGAATAGGAATAGCGGGCAAGAGGGGAAAAGTTCAGGGCAGAATAGCCGATATTCAAATTCCGCTGGTCGGATCTGAGGGTGATTTTTATTTCGGAATTAACCGCATAAGGAACCCTGATTTGCTCGTTGTTTATCATCAGGGAAGTAAGGGCGACATTGGGAATCTCGCCTGAAGTGCCCACGAGGTCATTCTCGGCAAAATAAACGAGCCCGACCGGAGTACCGAAATACCGCTTTCCATCGCGCGAGGCCGCGGTTGCGGCGTTAAACTGCTGACTCAAGAGCCCGTCGGATGTCTTGTAGATGAAAATGCTTTTTTTCACTATATCGTACTGAACCAGCCCGTTCTGGGTGGCTGCCCAAATCATGTCCCCATGAGAGGGCGTTATGCCTACGATCGTATCCGAGGGAAGACCGTCTTCCGAAGTGACGTGGGAAAAGGTTCCGGTGTCTGGATTGAAAGAACACAGCCCCCCGTTGCGGGTACCGAACCACAGAGATCCGTCAGTGTGCTCGTAAAACGAATAGACGGTATTGCTGCTCATGCCTGTTCGGTCTTTTTTATTGTAGGTATACCGGGTAAAGATGCCGCTCGCCTCGTCAAACCGGTTGAGGCCCTTGTTGGTGCCTATCCACACGCGACCCTTGCTGTCCGTCTGGATAAAATACACCAGGTTATCGCTGAGGGTATTGCTGTTGTTTTCGTCCCGCATGTACGTTATATATTTTCCCGTAGCCGGAAAATACCTGATGATTCCGTTATCGAAAAGACCAATCCAAAGGGAACCGTCCTTGCCCTCATTTATGCAGGATACCATTTCCTGGGGGGGAGTAAAACCGATGGAGTGGAACCAGGGGACCTGGGAAAAAGATTCATTCGTGGAATTATAACTGACGAGGCCCTTGTCGGTGCCGAGATATATATTTTTGTGCGAATCCAAAAGCATGCAGTACACGGTATTCGAAACGAGGGACCCCTTTTTCGCGGGATCGTTACGGTATTGGGTAAAAGCTTCCGTTTTCGGATTGTAGCGGGTAACACCCTTGTTGACCACCGAAATCCATATTTCACCGTTCAGGTCCTCGAGCAGGGCGTTTATCTTTCCGGTAGGAATTCCCATTTTTCCGTCCGGGGTGGCGTCAACCGAAGAAAACCAGGAGTGCTGCCTGTCGTATACGTTCAGACCGCCGCCGTTCGTGCCGAGCCAGAGCAGACCGGTGTTGTCAACAAACATGGAATACACAATATCATTGCTCAGCCTGTTTCCCGGACGCGAATTCTGGGTAAACGCCGTTACAACTCCCGTTTTTTTG
>JAYVSC010000198.1:0-12579 GCA_043775705.1 Spirochaetales bacterium
GCACATGTGCTGGAAATGCGGAAAGGGAATACAGTCAGATTTTCCTGTTGGGCGAAGCATGATGTGTCCATCCTGCCTCTCCGATGTGCGCGTATGCAAAAACTGCCGGTTTTACTCACCCGGTTCGTGGCATGAGTGCGCGGAACGTTCCGACGAATTGATCAAGGATAAAGAACGGGCAAATTTTTGCGATCAGTTTCAAGTAAATCCCGCCTTCAAGACGGATCATCCTGTCAGGGGAAAGGGACAGAGCCCGTCATCAGAGGGACAGAGCCCGTCGTCAGAGGGACAGAGCATAAGCCGATCCGCCTTTGACGATCTTTTCAAATCATAACAGGAGTACAATTACAAAAACAATGAAAGAGGGATCAAAAACAACCTATCAATATGCCTTTCTTGATTCAGGCTCAGGAGGCCTGCCGTATCTCGCGCAGCTCAAGGTTCATGCGCCTGAAGCTTCCTGCGTATACCTCGCTGATACCGCGCATTTCCCTTATGGTGAAAAAACTCGGGACGAGGTGATTGCCTTCGCCGTGAAAATGGTGGGAAACCTGCTTGATCGATTTTGCCCGGAGGTGATCATAATCGCCTGCAATACAATCTCCGTTGCCGCCCTTGCAGTGCTGCGTGAAACCTACCCGATTCCATTCGTAGGTACCGTTCCCGCAATCAAGGTTGCCGCCTCTCTTTCGGTAAACAGAAAAATCGGCCTGCTTGCGACCGAGCGGACTGTGCAGGATCCCTACACAGATTCTTTGATTGCCCGATATGCAAGCAACTGCGAAGTCGTGCGGATCGGGGATTCCCTGCTTGTGTCCCGTATCGAGAAGGAATTGATCGGCGCGACCCACGAAAAAAAACTGGCGGCGGTAAGACCCTCGATAGAGCGGTTTAAAAGGGCTGGCGTTGATACTATCGTGCTGGCATGCACTCATTTTCTTCATGTATTTGACGAAATCAATGAAGAGGCCGGGCCTGATATACGTATCATTGATTCCCGGGAAGGGGTCGTCCAGCAGGCCCTGCGGCTCGTCAAGCCGCGTGATGACCATCATTGCGAAGGGGCTTGCTATGTAACCGGAGAGGTTTCTCCGGAAATGGAAAAGCAGTATAAATCGTATGCGAAGCAGTTCGACATATCATGGGGAGGTATTCTTTGATCCAGGGATTGATATTAGGCGGAACGAATAATCAGTTTGAAGTCGAGACTGATGACGGAATTGTCCGTCTTTGCCCGATCAAGGGAAAGATTCTCAAGGAAGTCGAGGGTTATTACAATCCTCTTGCCCCGGGAGACCGGGTTGAAATCGTACCCGATGAAACGGATGCCTGCCGGGGTCAGATTATTTCTCTCATTCCGCGAAAGAATCATTTTGTACGTTTTAACCAGAAGGGAAATGCTCCGCAGCTTTTGGCGGCAAATCTGGATTATCTGGTCGTGGTTACCACCCCGGATGAGCCCCCCTTTCGACCCCGGTTTGTGGACCGCGCGCTGATCCAGGCCGATGCCGAGCATATCACTCCTCTGATACTTGTGAATAAATGCGACCTCGGGCTTGATCCCGACACCGAGGAGCGCCTCACGGATTGGGAACGTCTCGGGTACAAGAGTCTGCGTGTTTCGGCGAAAACTGAGGCCGGAATGGATGAGCTCGCCGTACATTTGGCGGGCAAGGTGTCGGCTTTTGTCGGGCAGTCAGGCGTCGGGAAATCGAGTCTTTTAAATACCCTCGATACCCATCTTGCCCTGCGGACAGGAGCTGTTTCCGAAAAACACAATCGCGGAACTCATACTACCACCAAAGGCATGCTTTTTCATTTACCAACCGATGCGAACGGACAATCAGCCTCGATAATCGATACCCCTGGAGTCCGCCGTTTCGTGCTGCATGATATATCGGCGAAAGACCTGGTTCTTTACTTTCGTGAAATGGAAAATCTGGTCGGAAAGTGTTCCTGGGGAATGTCCTGCTCCCATCTCCATGAACCCGGCTGTAAAATTCTTGAAGCGGTGTATGCCGGTGTTATTCACGAACAACGCTATGAGAGCTGGCAGCGCATTCGGGAAGAAATTGAAACCGGCGGCTGGTCGGAATAAGGAATTTGCAAATACATGAATGAACGTACGCTCGAAGTACTCGAATATACCCGTATCAGGGAAAAAATCGCCGGATACTGTATGAGCGAGGAGGGGAGGGCCGCCCTGCTCGAAAGGGTTCCCTCTGTTGATCCCCTTGAGATAAACCGTCTGAAATCGCTTGGCCAGGCATGGCTGCGCAGTCTTTCCGGTGAAACGCCGCCTCAATTCCGGGGCTGGCCGCCTGTCAAACCGTTTTTATCGCGCATACAGGTGGAAGGCGCCTCTCTCGCCATAGATGAATTTTATGCGCTAGGTCTTTTCTGCGACTCGGTTCTCCAGTTCCGCACCTGGGCTGAAGCGCGTGTCACCGCTATTTCCTCCGGAAGAAGGGATTCTCTTTCCAAATCGAGCTCTGTCCCCAAAGCGGTAGCTGTTTTTACCTCTTCAGCGAGCTCTGTCCCTATCAGCGCACTTTCATCAGTCGACAGCGACCTGATTACCCAGGCATCCATGCTTCCGGACTTGTCTGAACCCCGAGACGAGATTTTCAAGATTATCGACAAGTCGGGAGAAATCAGGGATTTACCGGAATTGCGGGCAATCAGGCAGAATATCCGCAGAATTCAGACAGATATCGAGAAGCTGGTTAACCGCTATCTCGGCGATGAAAACCTAAAATCAGTGCTCCAGTCATCCCTCCCGACTATCCGGGACGGCAGGCAGGTAATTGCCCTTCGTTCAAGCTTCCGGAGCCGGGTAAAGGGTATTGTGCACGAGGTTTCCCAATCAGGACAGACGGTATATATTGAACCGGAAGATGTGGTAGACCGGAATAATGATCTCGTGACAGAGGAGCATCGCTTTTCCCGCGAGGTAGCACGTATTCTTCGGGAACTTACTGCGAGACTCTCTCCCTATTACGCTGAAATCTTGTCCTCCCTTGATACTATGATTTTTCTCGATGGAATCGGTTCTGGTTCCCGTTGGGGTCGGGATCAGCAGTGTGTGTATGCGGAAGATGCCGACCTGAATGCAGATATAACGATCTCTCCGCTGCAGCTGCGGCAGGGCCGGCATCCGCTTCTTGGGACCCGGGCGGTTCCGATCGATCTTGTTTTGACGCCCGGCGGGCGCATTCTGATCATTACCGGGCCGAATACCGGCGGTAAAACTGTCAGCTTGAAGACGGTCGCCTTATTTGCCCTTTTAAATCAAAGTGGTTGGCCCATCCCGGCCGCCGAACCGACTGTCTTTCCCGTTTTTGACTATATTGGTTGCGATATAGGAGATGAGCAGTCGCTCGATCAGTCCCTTTCAACCTTTTCGGGACATATGAAGAATATTGCACGCATCCTCGATACTGCGACCGAAAAAAGCCTGATTCTGCTGGACGAGCTCGGCAGCGGGACAGATCCGCAGGAAGGAAGCGCTATCGCGATGGCTGTTCTTGACTCCCTGCTCGAGAAAAAGCCGATTGTTCTCGTGACAACCCATCATGGGATACTCAAGAACTACGGATATACCCATACCGCCTGCATCAATGCCTCGGTTGACTTTGACCAGGATACCCTCAGTCCGACTTACCGCATTCTGATGGGCGTTCCCGGGGAAAGTCATGCTCTGGATATTGCGGGAAGAAACGGGCTTAATCCCGAAATTGTTGCACAGGCTCGCTCCTATTTGAAAGAAGAGCGAGCCGATGTGTCTGCCCTTATCCGGGGTTTGACCGCAAAACATGAGGAACTATCTCAGTTCGAGGTGGAAAAGAAAAAAGAAGAAGAAGCGCTGCACGAAAAACGGCGAAAAATCGATCTGAAAGAACTTCAACTCCGGCAAAAGGAACTGGAATTACGCGAGAGTGGATATAAGCAAATAGGATCTCTTCTGGATTCAAGCCGAAAACAGCTCGAAAATCTCGTTCGGGAAATCCGCGAGGGTGAAATGACCCGGGAAAAAACTCTGCAGGTAAAAACGTGGCTCACGGAGCTCGAGGAAAGTGTCGCCTCAGAATATGATGGGCTTCTTAATGCCCGTGCCGAGACGGGAGAGATGAAAAAGGATATGGAAGAACTCTTGAGGCAGGAACCGTCAAAGACGCACAGTTCCCATGCCGGACGAAAAGGGACTCTTTCAGGGCAAGGTGGTAAGGCCAATACTGAATATCTTCCAGCTCTGTCCCCAGGAGTGGAAGTGTATGTCGGCGCCGCCAAGAGGCGGGGAACAATTGTGAGGGCGGCAAAGAAAGGTTTTTGGATTATAACAACCGACAGTCTCAAGATGACTGTCGGTGAAAATGAAATTTCAGCTGTACCAATGAATGGTCAGGCAAAAAAGGTCTCGATTGAGGTACAAACCGATATGGGTGGGGATGAACCCCCCGCATTTGAACTGAAACTGCTCGGCATGCGCTATGATGAGGCTCAAAAAGTTCTCGAGCGGCAGCTGGATCTCGCTTCTATGAAGGGATTGAAAGAATTTTCGATTGTGCATGGCAAAGGCCATGGTGTTTTGCAGGAAATGGTTCAATCCATGTTGAAAACCTATTCTGCGGTTTCTGATTATCATTTTGCCCGTCCGGAGGACGGTGGAACCGGGAAAACTATCGTGACCCTTTCTTGAAAGGTTCCGAGACAATTGTACCGCGCGCTTTGTCGAGTTTGAACACTACCTGTTTTTGAATTTTGATAACCTTATAAGGCACATGACAGATTTCTATTTCGGTACCAGGATAGATAGTACCGTGCACCTCAATGAAGGCTTCATCATTTGTATCTATTTTTGGCAAATATAATGGAATTTTGTTGGCTATCTCTGTTTTTCGCCGGTGCAGATCTTCGAGGTTCTTTACAAGTTCCGGACGAGGGTCTTCTTCGTACAGATGCTCGGCCTTCATGATCATCATCGCAACCTGTTTAAGCTGTTCGTTTGCAATATCAAGTTCCTGCTGGACGGTAAAGTCTGTTCCGCATCGTATATAGGTTTTAGCCCCGCGAGGACTACCGATATCCAGTGCCTGAACTCCGCCGATGACGATGCAGTCACACCCGACCAGGCGTCCGGTATCACCCATAAAAATGGTTCCCATCGAGTAAATTTTCGAAAGCACAATGCTCCCGGTTACATGGATATCGCCCCGCACCGCAACCCTGCAATTCTGGATATATTTCGCGGTCAGATTTCCGCCGATTCGCATAGCGCCTTTTGAGCGGCCTTCAATACCCGATTGAGCGATCAAATCCTTTTTACACACAATTTCCGTCACATCAAGGATATCACTCGCTACAAGGGATCCGCCTGAATATATCTTGAATCCGTCGGCAATTCGACCCTGTAAAATGACATCTCCGGGAAAAGTGATGTTTCCGGTAGAAAAATCAACCCCCTTTTTCAGAACGAGTACATCTTCAATATGGATGACTCCTTTGCTGTCGATAGACAAACGTCCGCTTTTTCCGGCAAAAAGGCCTTTTTCGTGAGCGATAACGTTTGCGCCGGCTGAAAAAAGCTGTATTTGCTGGATAGAGAAGGGTATTTCTGCGCCATAAATATTTATTCCTGGAATACCATCGACTTTCAGGATACGGCGGGCAATCGGCTCCTTGAGTTGTACGATCGAGAATGCACTAATGGAATGCCAATCGATCCTTGCTAGATTCGGATCTATTTCCGGTTTACGCTCAAGCAGATCCTTTCGTATTACATAATGTTCGGGTACTTCTGTAATAGGGACAGTGCTTTGGGCAATAAGGATATTTTTAACATGCAGGTGGGTTGAATTGGCCTTTAAAACCGAATCCTGAATAACATCATGCATAACGCCGGTGGTAATACCGTTTTCTGAGAGTTTTTCTGCAACTTTTGAATAAGTCAGGAAAGAGCCGCCGGAAGAGGGCGGATAAAAGGATGCCATAGCTGATGATGCATCTGAGGCAATATGTACCTCCGAATAACCGTCTTTCGCATCACCCTGCCGGATGTAGAGGATATTGCTCGCGTCGCTTTTTTCTCTTGTTTCGTCGCCCACTATAGTCTCCCCTTATAGCTTCGACCAAATCTTCCCTTGACATTACCCTTATCTTTATTCATTATGATTGCATAATTATTCGTATTATTATGGTTGTATCAAGTGAAAGAAAGACTGACTCGCCTTAAAACAATCCGTAAACTCATCAAAACGTACCGGATTGAATCCCAGGAAGCGCTGCTTGGTTACTTGTCCCGCGAAGGTTTTGCGGTTACACAGGCAACGCTATCCCGCGATCTCAAACTGCTCAAGGTAGGGAAACTTTCCGACGGGCACAATGGATATGTATATACCCTTCCTGGAGATGAAGAGCGGCAGGAATCAGAACAAACTGTAGTTCAGGATTTTCTGAGGGGCTACATTTCCATCGAATACTCCGGAAACATGGTTGTTATCAAGACTTTTTCCGGCCATTCTGACGTAGTCGCCGGCGCCATCGACAGCATGAACCTTGAAGAAGTACTTGGAACCATTTCGGGGCGGGACAACTGCGTATTTGTCTGTCTCCGTCAGGGTGTTACCGGAGAGAACTTTCTTGATACCCTCAAGCTGAAAATTCCTGAACTGGACGAATAAATATCCGCCCCGAAAAATTAATTATTGTTATAGGAGACTCTCATGATCAACTGGAATAACCTTGATACGCTCACCGCATACAAAAAAATGCTTTCCCTCAAAGGTCAGGTAAAACTTGCCGATTCGCTCAATGCGACACGCGTCATGCATTATTCAATGCCGATGGCGGCCGGTCTTGTGTATAATTATGCAGCAAAACAGGTAAATGAACCTATCCTCACTGTCCTTCAGGAATTGAGCGGAGAGCAGCAGCTGATCGAAAAGTATAAAGCGCTTCTCGACGGCGATGTCATCAATACCGGAGAGAATCGTAAGGTTTTGCATCAGCTTTCACGCGGACAGCAGGGCAAGGATGTTCTTTTCGAGGGCAAAAATCTCCGGAAGTTCTATACAGAACAGCAGGACAAAATTGCTACCTTTACGAAAAAAATACATTCAGGAGAAATCAAAGGTTCAAAGGGTGATACATTCACCACTGTTGTCCAGATTGGAATCGGCGGCTCGGATCTTGGTCCGCGTGCACTCTACCTTGCGCTCGAACAATGGGCCCGGAAGAACGGCAATGCGAAGATGACCGCCCGTTTTATTTCCAATGTTGATCCTGATGATGCTTCTGCTGTTTTAGCGGGTATTAACCTTGCAAAAACCTTGTTCATCCTTGTTTCCAAGAGCGGTACCACCCAGGAAACGCTTTCAAATGAACTCTTTGTAAAGGATTTTCTTAAAAAAGCCGGACTGGACAGTGCGAAGCATATGATCGCAGTCACGAGCGAAACCAGCCCGCTTGCAAATAATCCCGGATACCTTGCTTTCTTTTATATGGACGATTTTATCGGGGGCCGCTATTCCTGCTCCTCAGCCGTGGGCGGAGCCGTTCTTTCCCTCGCATTCGGCGCTGACGTTTTCGCAGACTTTCTTAATGGCGCCGCCGAAGCGGACAAATCAGCACTCGAAGCCGATATCCGCAAAAATCCAGCTCTTCTAGATGCGCTCATTGGTGTCTATGAACGAAATGCGCAAGGCTATGAGTCAACATCGATTCTTCCCTACAGTCAGGCGCTTTCCCGTTTCCCGGCACACCTTCAGCAGACCGATATGGAATCTAACGGCAAACAGGTTAACCGGGCAGGTGAGGCAGTTGAATATTCAACCGGCCCGGTACTTTTTGGAGAACCCGGTACCAATGGACAGCATTCCTTTTTTCAACTTCTCCATCAGGGAACCGATGTTATTCCGCTTCAGTTTATCGGGTTTCTCGATAATCAGACCGGGGATGATATCATTGTAGACGGCTCCACAAGTCAGAAGAAACTTTGCGCTAACCTCGTTGCCCAAATCGTCGCTTTTGCTAAAGGCAAGAAAGACGCAAATACAAACAAGAATTTCCCTGGAGAAAGACCATCAAGTCTTATTTGGGGAAAATACCTTTCACCCAAAGCGCTCGGTGCACTTCTAGCTCATTATGAAAACAAAATTATGTTTCAGGGATTCGTGTGGAACCTTAATAGCTTTGATCAAGAAGGTGTCCAGTTGGGAAAAGTCCTGACCAAAAGAGTTCTTTCCGGCGATATGGATGATACCCTAAAGGCATATGCGAATATTTTTAATATTTAATGTAAATAATCAGAAGAAATCATAATAAGAAATTTTCAGGGACAGAGCAAGGTCATTTTGAGACCCGGGCAATTTAGCATAAGTTAATGCGACCCTACAGGAAACCTGTAGGGACAGAGATGGGGGGATTATGGAGAGACCATGATCTTCCCTTTTTTTTACCATAACGGGGACAGAGCTAAAAGATCTGAGCTAAAAGATTTAGAGAAAATTTTAAGAAACCTGCCATTTTATTACTTTCTTGCTATAAATAGCATATGCGACATTCCAGAATGCTCCAGCAGGGAGCGCGATACCATGTCAGCGCACGGGTAAATAATAAGGAATTTTTAATACATAATGATTCAATGAAACTGCTTTTTGAGGAAATACTCTTCCGTGCAAAAACAAAATTTTCATTCAGTATTGAAAATTTCGTCTTAATGGGAAATCATTTTCACTTGATTATCAGACCAGGGAAGAACGAAAACCTTTCCCGTATCATGCAATGGATTTTAAGTGTTTTTGCCATGGCCTATAACCGCCGCCATGGGCGCAGCGGACATTTTTGGGGAAATCGTTTTTTTTCTACTATGCTGGATACATTACAGCAGCTCATAAAAACATTTGAGTATATTGATTTGAATCCCGTTAACGCCTGTCTGGTGAATAATGTTTGGGAATGGCATTTTGGTGGAATTTTTCATCATCGATCAGGGAAACGTCATCTGGTAACAAAACTGCCTGATTGGATAACAATTATAATCAGCACTCACTTTCAGCTTTTACTTGATTCACCGCTGAAATAACGCTGCATATGAACAGGTGCGAATTCGACTGATTTGTTTGGATAATTCCTTAGAGATGTTTTTCTTCAACACGGGTTAAAACTGCAACCAAAAGCGTGATGATTCCCATAAAGAGGAAAGTCCAACGAAGTGAAGTATCGGTCAGGATTCCTGCGAGAGGATAGAGAATAGTAATCAAGACTCGTTCTATTATTGAAACGCCGGAAAGTACGGTCGCGCGATTATCACTTGTAATATGTGTATTCATCAAGGCGGCCAGCATCGGTGCACGGAAGATTCTCAGCATCGTTACTCCGAATATTGCTGCTATGGCCATTACCGTCCCTGAAATACAGAATATTCCGATATAGAGTATTCCTGGAATTATAGAGGAATAAAACAACATATTTCGGATACCGATTTTAGCCTGAATCTTTCCAGTAAATAAGAGAAGAATTATCGCCCCCATATTAAAACCTGAAGCTATGAAGCCCTGCAAGGAGAGTGGGAACTTATTGTCCAGCAGCAATGACTGATAGAACCAGAACATAAAAAATGTAAGTGATGATATTAGCGCGTAATTAAAACTAAATACTCTAAGGGCCGGTTTTATAAAAATATACTTGAATCCGTCAATTCCTGCTTGCATAGCAGACATTTGTATTCGAGGTTTTTTTTCTTCATGGACAAGAAGAACAATAATTCCTGATAGAGTAATCATGAGAGCCGTTGCTGTGAACACAAAGCCCAATGCGGTTCGGTTCGGTACGGCACAACTCCACTGCCGTCAAACAGAGTACCGGCAGGAAAGGCGATAAACATTCCGGCGTTTCCAAAGGCATCGAAACGGGCAGCCACAACTGGCGCCTTTTTCTCCTGTTGCGCGTTTTGTAAGATTTCAAACAGAATTGTGCGGTCTGCCCCGTTGAGTAAACTCATACCGCATGCGCAAATAATCTCTGCCATCAAGAGGAGTAAATAAGAAGTGGTAAAGCCAAAAATAAAAAATCCGCTTGCAAAAAAAACCGATCCGAAAAAGAGAGAATATTTTCTGCTGTAGCGGTTCGCGACAATACCGATCGGTATTTCAAAAAGAATAATGCAAAAAGAAAAGACTGCCTCAAGGATGAACATGCCTTTATAATCAAGTCCTGCCCGGTGCAGGTAGAATGGAACCGCCAAGGCTCCAAAAAAATGAAGATTTTTCAAAAAATTGAATAAATAGAGCAAGCCGACATTTCTCTTATATGACATAACAAGATGATAACAGTACTACACACTACAGGCAAGAAAAAATTTACTACATAAAAATTATACAGGGACAGAGCATCAGTAGTTTATTTTGGGCTACGTTCTCAGGGAAAGCACTCGCTCGCAATGAATAAAGCGACTATGCAGAAAGGGACAGAGCTATACAGAAAGGGACAGAGCTTTAGAAATAGAGCGTAAAATATGGTTAGAAATATAAGTTGAATATTAAAACCGCTTATTCGCTGAAAGCTGTCTTATGTCTTACGATCCGGAGAACAAGAAAAATTCCGAAACACGCCATCAGTATCAAAAGAAAAAAGGGTAGGAACCGGGACCTTTCGGAAAGAAGACCCGCTATCCATCCGAAGGGCGAGGCGAGTACAAGCATTGCCACATTGAATATTCCGGTTATGCCGGCTCGGTCATGATTGTCTATTGCGTCGACGACGAGTGTTTCCTTAAATGGAGATATCAACGCAAAGGCAGCCGCATCAAGGAGCGTGCTCGTGATTACAAAGAGATAACTTTCTGCGGGTGACAGGATGAGTATAATATTCGAAACTAAAAGCAAAATAAAACCAGAGAGGAGAGGGCGCTTGAATTGTAAGTGATTTAGTCGCGGAGTAATAAAAAAATAAAACGCGAGCATAAGAAGAGAGCGTAGCAGCGGAAAGAGTGCGATTGAGCTCTCGGGCAAGCCAAGTTCTTTTACTACCATGATGGACCAGAAAACACTTTTTACCGTATCATAGATCAAGAGTACCAGAGAAATAAAAAATGCATTCAGGGTATAGGGATTTTTGAGTATTTTTTTCAGCGGGGCTCCGTAGTTCCCCATAAGTCGGATAAAGGGAATCCCGGTGGTTTCTTTCATTTTTATGAGACCCTGTCGTGTTTCGGTTCCGTAGCGGAAAAGGATAAAGAATTTCAGTGTCATAAAGAAAAACGCGTTCAAGTACAGTATCCGCACCGCAAGGATAAGTGAAAACTTTGCAACGATGATTCCCGCAATCGGTGCAAAAAAACCGGATAAAATTCCCGCTATGGTTGCCCAGGACCAGATGCTTACGAGTTTTCCCCTCGGTGCATCTTCCACCATGAGGAGGGACCAGGATGTCGAGGTAATGCGGAAAACACTGTTCAGTATTGCGGCAATCAGAAAATAGGTGAAATTGTGCGCGAAAGCCCATATGAGGGTAGGGAGACTCCAGCTTATAATATCAAAGATAAATGTGGTCATTCTTCGTCCGAGCTTGTCCGTGATAGGGCCGCTCAGCAATGCCATAAAAATTTGGAAAAATAAACCTACTGATGCGATAAGTCCGATCTGGCTGTCGTGTAGGCCGACGGCAAGCATGTATACCGAAACGTAGGGAACATAGAGGTTGAATGGAATTCCCCAAAGCGGTTCGGTATACACGCATATTCGCGGGTTTCCTTCGAGATGGATTAGGGTTTCGAACATAGGATGTAGTTTCTTTCGCATTATTATACTGTAAACCGGAACTGGCAGTTGAAGCAATTCATTGGGTTCTTTTTTTTAAAAGAACATCTTATTTTGATGTATGCCGGATTTCTCCCTTGTTGCTGAATTGCTTTCAGGCCAAATCCATTCTTCTAGCGATAGCCTCCAGTATCTTTTCCATTAAACGGAACGCTGAAGCGGTAAGGGTCAACGCTGAATCGGAGGAAGTATGCATAAAACGCCAGGTTTCCGGGATAATGGTTGTGAAGGGGGATTCCTTTGACAGGCATCTGTTGGCTGTGATAACAGAAATAATGCGTGCTCTTTCGAGCTCTGTCCCTCCAAGGGCATGAAGCAATAGGCTTGCCTCTTCATGAGGCAGGATTGTTATTACTTGTGCGGGAATTCCGGAAGCGATAAAACCTGCATTGTCGCTGTACGGAGTCGGAAGGGTGATCCAGTTTTCAGGAGAAACAGAAAGGGCAAGGGATGCAGCTCTTTCATGGAGGCTTTCAAGCTGGCTGTTGAATGTACGGGAACCATTTTGATGCATACCGGCGGTAGATAACACAAGCGTATCGCCCCGTCCGCAGGCATCGAATACATAGACATCGTCTTCGGTCATTTTTAGTTTGCGTAAACCCGAGCCAAGTGCAAAGGCTCCTTGTCCCGCAATGCCTTTGGTTCCAGCTGCTTCTTCTCCATCGGTAAAAAATATGCGGATATTATGGCATTGGTGTATGATTTCGCTTTGTACTGGCATTTCGCGGGATGCGAGCCGTTCGGCGAACAGCATGAGCTG
>JAYVSC010000199.1:0-2354 GCA_043775705.1 Spirochaetales bacterium
AGACAGGTGTTTCAAAGAAAAAACGCCTCACCCATTGCGGGTAAGGCGTTTATTTTTTGGGCCCACCAGGACTTGAACCTGGGACCGACGGATTATGAGTCCGCAGCTCTAACCAACTGAGCTATAGGCCCGAATCACTAGGATGACTGACAAAGTTTGTAAAGGATACCCGAATCAGGGGGGGGTGGTCAAGCAGTATTCGGCATTGATGATATCAATCAGGCATTGCAGCAGGAGCATATCAAGACTGGTGCCAGTACGCTCGAGGGCGTAAGCGCGGTTTTGGGGATGGGCTACGGTCGCCTCGAGATACAGGCGCATTGCCGGGGCGGGATTCCCGCAGCCGGAAAAAGAAAGGGTCGTGATCTGTATGGGCGGCAAGAAGAGCTTTGCGGCAAGGGCAAGAAAAACCTCGAGCCGGGAAGGAGAACGCACGGCGCAGGATTCAGGAACTGCGCCGGACGGAGATCGGGTAAAGGAAGCGGCGGCTGAAAAGCCCGAGAATTCCTGTGTGTGATTTTCGGTGACGGTAAGAGCGATGCATTCTATCGGAGGCAGGGGGATCAAGAGACGCGAGTGGAGTATCGACAGCAGTTCGCTCACGCCGAGGGCAGGGAGGCAGCCGCATGCTTCCTTCACTTCCTCAAGGACGTGCTTCAGGCTTTCCTCGTCAAGTTCAATTCCAGCGTACCGCTGTATGAACCGGGCAAGTCCGGCCTTGCCGGAATGGCGGCTAAGAACGATGCGCGCAGGAGGCAGGCCGGGAAGAATGGCACCGGTCGGTTCATAGGTAGCGCGGTCCTGTATTATTCCGTGCTGATGGATGCCAGAGGCATGGGCGGCCCTGTTCCTGCCGGTTACCGGCTTGAACGGGGAAAAGTCGGTTCCAAGGATTCCGGAGATCAGACGCGGAATACGTGCGATCGCGGAGGGCACAAGCGACGTTTCAACTGGATAAAGATCAGCCCGAGAGCGCAGGAGAGCCTCTATTTCCTCGAGGGCCGCATTACCCGCGCGCTCGCCGATGCCCATGCCCGTTACTTCGATCTGACCGCAGCCTGAGCCGATGGCGGAAAGGGTGTTGGCGTTCGCCAGACCGAAGTCATTATGGCAGTGGACGCTGAGCACGGAGCGTCCTGACCTGAAGGCATCTACACCCTCAAGAAGAAAATGAATCAAGCGCGCGAATTCGTCGGGGACGGTATAGCCGACCGTGTCGGAAATATTGACGATGAGGGCGCCTGCTTCGGTGACGGTCCCGCAGTAATCGAGAAGAAAATTCCGGTCGGCCCGGGTCGCGTCCTCGGCGCCTATCTCGATGAGTCCGGCAAGTCCCGCAGCGAAAGAAACGCTCTCACGCCCTATCCGAAGGATTTCGCTCTCGCTCTTGCCGAGTTTCCTTTCGATATGCAGGCTGCTCACCGGGAGGGACAGGTGCAGCATCCCGCGGGACGCGCCGGCAATCGCGTTCGCGGACACGCGGATGTCCTCGATAGAAGCGCGCGTCATGACGGCAATCGAGGTATTGCGGATTTCGGAGGCAATAAGGCGGCAGCCTTCAAAATCATGGGAGGATGAGGAGGGAAATCCCGCCTCGATGCAGTCGACCCCGCACTCCTCGAGCAGCCGGGCAATCTCGAGCTTTTGTCTTTGCGTAAAGGCGCAGCCGGCAGCCTGGTCCCCGTCCCTGAGCGTAGTGTCGAGGATGCGGAGACGGCGGGTTTCTATTACCGGCATTCTGCTTCCGCGAGAAGGGCAACCATTTCCACCGCGCGGATAAAATCCGGTACGTCGGACTGCTTTGGTTCCGTTATTTTAAAATGCTCTATGGAGCAGATTGCCTGGAGCGAATCCATATAGAGCAGTATTTTTTCCAGTTCAGCCTCGATAGGAAAGAGCCGTTTCGCCTCCCAAATGAGATCGGCCATCGTATGGTTACGCGGCAAAAGTCCGCGGTGCATGAAAATCGCCATAAAATATTTCTCGATGCTCATGGCCGCGAGGTTTTGGATGATCCCCGGCGTGAATACTTCGGGTCGTTTTACGCTTCCTTGCGCAGTTTTGTGATAGCTTTTTCCTTCCGTATAGAAGGTGTTCCAGTCGGCAAGTTGGCTTTTCATAGTAGTACCTTACTCAAATTATGCATTACAGTCAATATTTATGCAATAATACTGCATAATAATACAATAAATTGATAAATTCCATTGACGCGTTAGTTTCAGAGGGGTATTCTTGGAGAATAAGAGCGAGCAATGCCGTACGTTTCTGACTGACAGAGACCGTACGGCTTTTTTTTTATTTTCACAAAGGAGAGTTCAAATGAGAAAGGGTATTGCCATTGCGGGTATCGCGTT
>JAYVSC010000200.1:0-21934 GCA_043775705.1 Spirochaetales bacterium
CGCTTTCGAGCTGGGTTGAAAGTCCGATCAAGGCCACTGATGCGGCGCTTTCCGGGGCAGCGCTCGCGCTGAAGGCTCTCGCCTCCGCGATCGGCTTTCCGGTCGGGCCGATGAGCCGGACCGCGCAGCCGGTCAGGCCCGTGGCGGAAGAAAATAAAACGACGACGCAGTCTCCGCTGAAGGCTTTTTCGGGCGCGGTAATTTTCCACCCCGGGGCCCCGGTTTCCGCCGATACCTGCGACTCGATTATTTTCTGGTCTTCCGGCGCCGCGTTCGATTCTTTTTTTCCCTCGGAGAGCGCAAGCCCTCCGCAGAGGGATGCAAAAAAGAGAGCGGATAAAAATAGCCGCGCTTTTTTCAAGTCGCGGGCCTTTGAATATCCTGTAAAATCATCTGGGGAATTTCCGCTCCGTTAAATGTGTTTCTGTTTATCTGAAACGCCGCGTCGACGTAGTCTCCGACGGAAAAATCCCGGTTCAGCCGCTCGGCCGCCTGCCAGAAAATCGCGGGCCACTTGTGCTTGCCGCAGTCGAAGGTAAGCTTCAGGTGCTGCTTTTCGGTTTTCCCCATGATATCCGCGGTCATTATTCTCATCCGCTTGGTCATGAATACGAGCTGCTCGTTTCCCTCGCCGTAGGGCTCGAAGCGGTCGGTAAGCTCGAGCAGGGCGGGCGTAAGATATTCGTGGGGAAGTTCCGCGTCGATGCAGAGCTCCTCGTCGCTCTTCGTGTCGGGAAAGTCCAGGTGAGCGGAAAGACGCGTTATGCGGGCCATGAACTCTTCCGTCTTGTCCTTGGAAAAACTGAAGCCGGCCGCGAAGGCATGTCCGCCGTGATCGATAAAAAGATCCGCGCAGGGATCGAGGAGGGCTGCGAGGTTCAGGCCCCGGGCCGACCTCATGGAGCCGACGGCGGTTCCGTCGGCCATAAAGCATATGACTATGGCCGGAACGTGGAAGCAGCTCGCGAGCCGGTTGGCCATGATGCCGGTAACCCCGCGGTGTATGTCCGCGCTGGATGCGATGACGAGATTCGAATTGAGGCGCTCGAAGCTTTCCTTGGCGAGGGGCTCGACGATAGTCCAGCTGTCGCTGCCCATCTGCTTCCGGTCCCCGTTCAGCCGGATAACTTCCTCGGAGAGCCTGTTCCGCTCCCCCTGGTCCGTCGAGAGAAGGAGCTGCACCGCGAGCTCGGGCCTTCCCATGCGCCCCGTGGCGTTGATGGCCGGGGATATCTGCCAGGCAAGATCGGTGGTTCCGATACGTTTGCCGGCAAGCCCCTGACGGGCGAGAAGCTCGGCGAGCCCCGTTCTCGGCTTCGCGTTGATGGCGGAGAGTCCGTGCCTGACGAGAATGCGGTTTTCGTTCTGCATGGGCATAAGGTCCGCGAGGGTGCCGAGGGCGACGAGCTGGAGCTCCTCCGTTTCCCTCTTTCCGAAAACGGCATTGCGCCTCTGCACGAAGGTGATGAAGATATTGAGGAAACCGTCGAGCTCGCTTACCGCCTTTTCCTGGTAGCGCGCGATGCGGGAAAGGTCCTTCAGCTTCAGGAGGCTCATGCCCTTCAGCGCGGGGATTTCCCTGGTAACCTCGACGGCGATATCGAGAAAGTTGAACTCCGCGGTCTTGCCGAATATTTTGGCAAGCTGCCTCTGCTGCATGGGCGCGTCCCACACGAAAATCTGCTGACCCTGGAGAAAGGGGAGGAGCCTTGTCTGGGAGATGGACACCATGCCCGGAACGATGATCTCGGTAATCCGCTCGACCTCGCTCATGTTGACTATTTTCACGGCCTCGATGATGTAGGATTCGTTTGCGGGCCTCACGTTGAGCAGGCATATCTGCTGCTTGTAGAGCTCGAGCATGCCGAAGCGCAGCGCAGTGATGAGTTTCCATACGACCGCGCAGCCGGCGAGGTCGCGGAAGGGGTAGAGCGAATCGGCCATTTTGGGATTGATTATCGCGACGGCCGCGGGAAGGATTTCCTGGGGGTTGTGGTGATCGAGCACGATCACGTCGATGCCCTTTTCGTTGGCATGGGCGATTTCCGTGATGCAGGTAATGCCGCAGTCTACCGTTATGATAAGGGAACCGTAATTTTCCGCGTGGGCGTCGACGGCGGCCAGCGTGAGGCCGTAGGGGTCGTTCCCCGAGGGCACACGCCAGGCGACATCGAGGCCGAGATCGGTCAGGGCCTGATAGAGCAGCGTGGTGCTGGTGATTCCGTCCACGTCGCGGTCTCCGAAAATCAGGATTTTTTCGCCCTCATCCTTCGCATTAAGGATGCGGTCAACTGCGTCTTCCATATCGTTGAACAGGAAGGGATTGTGAAGGTAGCGCAGATCATCCTCGAGATAGAAAAGAAGATCCGGTCCTTCGATAATATTGCGGCGCGCGAGTATGGATGCGGTCAGGGCATCGCAGCTGAAGCGTCCGGTGAGTTCCTTTATCATGTCGCGGCCGACGTTTTTTTTATTCCATATCATATTGGTGGAAGGACTCCTTTGCCTTGAAACAAGCCGTTTATAAAATCCCCTTTCCGCTTTCAAGTGTCTTCAAGGGTCCGTCTATCATTCTGGTGATCAAAAAGTACAAAAACTGCCGCAAGTCCGCGTAATCCGTTTCCAGGAGCTGAAGGCTCCTGACCTCTGAGGGGCTTTCGTTCTCGATCGCGGTCAGATAGTTTCTCGCTTCCACACTCAGCGGAAAACGGCGTTCTTCGACTCTCGAGCAGGAAGCGCACAGACATGCATCTTCGTGGGGCGAATAATATAGTACCCTATTTTCGTCTTTTTCGCTACCGGAAGGGGAGGCGCAGCGGGTACAAAATGAAATATCGGGATTGATGCCGGCACTTAAAAGGAGTCTCCACAGGAAGCGCAGCACCCCCCTGCGGCATTCATCTTCGCCCGATATGCTGATGCCGTCGAGAAAGGCGTTCACGAGACGCCATGGCGCGATTCCGTGGGATCGGGTCACGATTTCGGTGCACAGGGCCGCGCTCCAGGTTCTGACGATATTTTCCCTGATTCCCTGACGGTAGGAAAGCACGTCGAAATCAGTTATTTTATTGCTTTTTTTTATGGGATCCGAATAGAGCCAAATAGTGCCGGACTGATAGGGCGATACCATGGCGCGGAGCTTGCTTTTGGCTCCTCCGAAAACCGCAGCCCTGAGCAGCCCGTTTTCTTCGGTCAAAAGCAGTGCTTCCCTGTGCCCTTCCCCGAAACTTGACAGAGAAAGGACTAATGCCTGTGTGCTCCACGACCGGTTTGCCATAGGCACATAATGGGCGAAGCGCGATATAGTGTCAATAAATGGGTCGCAATTTGACAGAATGCGGATTTGCGTACTATCATGAGCCCTGAAAGTTTCTGAAAACCGGATCTTCTCAAGGAGTCTTTATGTCAATTCAAGCAACAATCCCTCTCCTGTTCCAGTCGCGCGTGCGCGCCCATCCCCTCGTCACCGCCCAGGCGTACAAAGATGAAGGCGGTGCATTCAAGTTCCGCAGCTACAGTGAACTCTACGGTGACATGCTTGATTTTGGATCCGCCCTGATGTCCCTCGGGGTAAAACGGGGCGGCACCGTCGGCCTCATTTCGGACAACCGCCGGGAATGGCTCATCAGCGATCTCGCGATTCTTTCCCTGGGAAGCGCCGATGTGCCTCGGGGCTGCGATTCCATGGAAAGGGAAATATCCTTTATTCTTTCGACGACCGACTGCGCCCTCGCGTGTATAGAAAACCGCCATCAGCTTATAAAAATCATGAACGTCAGGGAATCGATGCCCCGACTTGAAACAGTGATCATGTTCAACGAACCGACGCCAGAGGATATGGAGGCCGCTTCCCGAAAGAAGCTCTCACTCCTCTCATTCTGGAAGGTGATTGAAGACGGGGCCGCAATCCGCAAGACTAAGCCGGAAGCGGTCGAAAACGAGATAAGCGCGGGGACGGGAGAAGAGACTGCTACCATCATCTTTACCTCGGGCACGACGGGCGAGCCCAAGGGCGTCATGCTGACGCACTCGAACTATACCTGGCAGCTCGAACGGACACCGAATTTCCTCTATGGCGAACCGGGGGACATGTGGCTGACCGTCCTTCCCGTATGGCACAGTTTTGAGCGTCTCATGCAGTACATCATCATCGAACGCGCGAGCGGCATGGCCTATTCAAAGCCGGTCGCTTCCATCATGTTTCCCGATATCGCGGCGATCCGGCCCCAGATTATTCCCGGGGTGCCGCGCCTTTGGGAAGCGCTTGCCGCAGGCATATTGCGGACGATCAAAAAGGAAGGCGGCATCAAGAAAAGCCTTTTCATGTTTTTCGTAAGCGCCGGAAAAAAATACTGCTGGGCAAGGGACATGGTTTTCGGCCGCGTCGCCCGCTTTACTTTCCGGGTCCGCTTCATCGATACCCTCGTCGGGCTCCTGCCCTGGCTCGCTCTTTTTCCCCTGCACCTGCTCGGGGAAGCCCTCATCTATTCAAAGGTGCGCGCTAAACTCGGGGGCCGCATCCGCGCGTGCATTTCCGGAGGAGGCGCCCTCCAGGGCGAGGTTGACGCCTTTTACCGCGCGATCGGGCTCAACATGATCGAGGGTTACGGCATTACCGAAACCGCGCCCCTGTTGTCCCTGCGCAATCAGTACAAGCCCCGACCCGGCTGCGTCGGCAATGTGTTCGCCGAGACGGAATGCCGTATTGTCAGCAATGAAATACTGAAAAAAGTGATAGAGGAAGCGGCAGGCGGTTCATGGAAAATCCCTCATTCCCTTCCCACGGGTAAAATCGGCGTAATCATGGTCCGCGGCGGACAGGTGATGAAGGGCTATTTCAAGCGGGATGACCTGACCCGTAAGGCGATCGACGCGGACGGATGGTTTAACACGGGAGACCTCGGGATGCTCTCGTATGACAACGAGATCAGGATTACCGGGCGCGAAAAGGACACGATAGTGCTGCGCGGCGGCGAAAACATAGAACCTTCGCCGATCGAGCGGGCGATCAAGAGCTTCGAGTGCGTCGATTCCGTCGTTGTCCTCGGACAGGACAGGAAATACCTGACGGCCCTCATCGTTCCGGTCAAGGACGCGCTTTTGTCCTACGCGGCCGAACATGACCTTCTCGCCGACGATTATGAGGTTCTGCTCGAAGACCCGGAGATTGTGCAGCTTTTCCGCACGGCCATAGACACCCGCGTCAATCACCAGAACGGCTTCCGGCCCTTCGAGTGCATTTTCCGCTTTACTCTGCTGAAGGAACCTTTTCAGGCCGGTAAAGAACTTTCCGCAAAGCAGGAAATGATGAGGCACAAGATCAATGACATATACCGTAAGGAAATTGACGCTCTTTTCAAGGATTAAAAAACGCGTTATAAAGACTGCATGGTTTTAGTGATAACAAGCACTGCATGCGGTCTTTTTGCTCTCGTTGCCGCTCTTATTCTGCAATTCCGCCTTACCGGCTGGATGTTTTTTTCCGGCCTGCACGACGCCAGCCCCTCAAAACGGGCCAATATAGACATTCACAAGCTCCGCCGCCGCCTCAGTATAATGATGTATTTTCTGGCTTCGGGATTTATCGCGAGCGCCCTTTTCCTGTACCTCAAAGTAATTCCTGAACCCCTGGCAATTCCCCTGGATATAGGCCTGATCATCGTCGTATTTAACGCGGTATATTTTTTCTACCGGAAATTCGACCGCAACGAGTATTCCGGCGGCGCGCACCGGGCAATCCGTTTTTTTCTCCTCGCTGTCAATCTTTTTCTTCTGGTTCTCTGCTTTTTATTTATCCGGTAAAAAATTGTCAAGATTGTCAACAAGTCTTCCCGCGTGATACACTTCAGTCAATATGAAGCGCATCCTGTTTCTTTTGCTTCTCGCTCTTTCCGCCCCGGCGGTTTTTTCCCAAATTCCCGGCATATGGCAGAATTCCAGCCGCTTTGTGGAATTTTCCTCCGACGGCCAAATGCGTATCGTCATGAAGCCCTATTACGGTTTTGTCTATGAAGACACCGGCCCTCTGCCCTGTGCAATAACTGAAGACGCCTCCGTTCCAACTTCCCCGATATTCAGCCTTTCAATAAAATACACAGGCGAAAGAAAAGAGGCCGACATACCGGTAGTACGCATCGGGGACGCGCTGTTTTTCAGGTTTTACCGGAAAGCCGCGGTCGGGTCCGCTTCGCCTGCCTCGGGGACTACGCTTGACGGCTTCTATCAGGCAGCCGGCAATAACGATGCCCTCCGTCTGTACCGCTCGGATCCCCTTCAGGAATTCTACTGCTTCTATTTTTCGAATGACGCCTATTACCGGATCAGGTACTGGGCCGCCGACGTGAGACCGAGGGATATACAGGCGCACTTTACCGGCTTGACCGGCGAGACCTTGTCGATTCCCAAATTCATTACCATTGACACAGTGCTCTATACTTGCATTACCTCGACCGGAAGCGTTCTGCGCAATTTCGAGAGGGGCACTTATACCGTCACCGACGGCTTTGCGGCCTTCAAGCCTGATAATATCGTATTCGAGGGAACGGCTGCGTCCATAATGAAAAGCACCCGGATCACGATTTCTCCCGACGGGCAGCTTCTTGCCCTCGGGGAGCCCTACCTGACAAAATCGAAGGTTACCAGCCTTGATGAGGAAATCAAGGCGCACAACGCCCTCCGCCGGCCTCCCCGCAAGCCCATATTCGGTTTTATGAATCTGGATTTCCATTGGGATGAAATCGAGCGCATCAGGAACGGAACCTGACTTTTTTTATTGCCTTTTTTCTCCATTCTCTCTTATAATGTGAACTCAGGAGATACGAATGAAAAAGCTTGTACCGATATTCTTCTTCATGCTTACCTTTGCCCTTTATGCCGCCGACGTGAAAGAAACTGTCGCAGTTCCCCTGTTTCAGGGAACCGATGTCGAAACTTCAAAGGTAATTTCGGATCTGTTCGGGACGAAATTAGTCGCCCGCAATCTGTTCCGGGTACTCACCCGCACGAATATCGAAGAGCTTACCAAAGAAACCAATTATCAGATGTCCGGGAACACCAGCGATGATTCCGCCGTTTCCCTCGGCAAGCAGCTGAATGCGAAATATATAGTTGCGGGCAATCTGACAAGTCTGGGGAACCTGAAGGTGCTGTATGTGCAGCTCATCAATGTCGAGACGGGCGAGATTATCAGCGGATCGGAAAAAAAATTCACGCAGATTGAGGAAGCATACGATTACGTCGAGGATCTGGTGGGCATCATGGTGTCGAAACTGACCGGAGAGACCTACGTGACCACCGACGACAAAAAGTTCGACAAGGATAAGCTTCTTGCTCAGTATAAATTCAGCAGAAATATGATGATAGGAAGCCGGATTACCTGGATAGCCGCCCTCGGCGTAACGGTTGTCGGCGGCATGATATTAACCGACAGGGGCACGCGTCCCCCGTCCGAATATCTGAAGGACCCCCTGTTTTCCGTTCCGGCTGCGAGCACGATGGTCATGGCGGGAGCCTTTGTGTCAGATGTCGTGTTCACCATGCGTACTTCGACTATCAAAAAGGAGCTGGAGGTCCGGGGCATCAAATATGCATTTGTCCCGGGAATCCAGCTCGCTGGGGGGAATGCGTCATTCGCACCCTCCATGGTCGTCATTCTCTCTTATTAAAGCTGACCCTTTAAAACTTTTTCTCGCGCACTTCCGCGATGACGCCTTTTTTCCCGAGCTCTTCGGCAAACAGGGCGGCGTCCGCCTTCGTTCCTTCATACATCCCGAAGTGAATCGGGATGGCCTCTGACGCCTTCACGTCCAGAACTGCCTGGACCGCGTCCTTCACTGAAGCGAAGGTATAGGTCTGCCCGAGGGGTACAAGGGCGATGTCCGCCTTGAATGTCTTCATTTCGGGGATGAGTTCCGTGTCCCCCGCGTGATAGACGCGCACCCCGTCCACCGTGACGATGTAGCCGTTGTTTCCGGTGGATTTCGGGTGGTTGTTCGCTTTCACGATATTGTACGCGGGAACGGCCTCGATGATGATATCGCGGATTATCGCGCTCATTCCCGGCGACATGACGCGGTTGGCGAAGCCGAGGTCGGACGGGGCGATTACCACGGTATCCTTTTTCATCAGGGCCTGCACGTTCTTGTACACGTAGTGATCGCTGTGCAGGTGGGTGATCAGGATGATATCGGCCTTGTCGTCTTTGTCATAATACAGGGGGTCGATGTAGATGATTTTATCCCCGGTCCGAATGCGTATCGAAGACTGGCCGAACCAGTCAATGTTCTTCATCACGGCCTTGACGGCCGATGCCTTGTCCGTTTTTTGACTGTACATGGGTACCCCCGCAATAAAAAAGGCCAGAACAGCACACAGAATTCGTTTGATCATTTACACCTCCCTTAACCGGCGTTATATATCGAATTTTTTCAGATGTCCCTCGTAGAGCTCGTTGCGGAGCGCCTTCACCTGCTCATCAATGACATAGTCGTCGAAGGGCATCATGCGGTCAATGATTCCGTGCGGGGTAAACTCGATGATGCGGTTCGCGATCGAGTTGATGAAATCATGGTCATGGCTGTTGAAGAGGACGACGCCCGGGAAATCCTTCAGGGCTTCGTTGAGGCTCGTGATGGCTTCGAGGTCCAGATGGTTCGTCGGTTCGTCGAGGATGAGCACGTTTGCGCCCTGGAGCATGAGCTTCGAGAGCATGCAGCGGACCTTCTCGCCTCCCGAAAGCACTTTCACGGGTTTCAGCGAGTCGTCGCCCGAGAAAAGCATGCGGCCGAGGAAGCCGCGCACGTAGCCGTCGTCCTGCTCGGGGGAATACTGGCGGAGCCAGTCGGTGATGTTCGTGTCGTTGTCGAAGAGCTTCGAGTTGTCCTTCGCGAGATAGGTGAACTTGGTGGTCTGTCCCCAGTACACGTCTCCCGATTCTGCCTTGACCTCTCCTGCCATGATGTCGAAAAGGGCGCTTTTCGAGTTGTGCTCGATTCCCACGAAGGCGATCTTGTCCCCGCGGTTCACGATCAGGTCAAAATCCTTCAGGAGGGGTACGCCCTCGAAGGAGTAGTTCAGTTTTTCGACGCGCACGACGTTGTTGCCGATTTCGCGGTCGGCCTTGAAGTTGACATAGGGGAACTTCCGGGTGGTTACCTCGAATTCCTCGAGGGCGAGCTTGTCGTAGACTCGCTTGCGGCTCGTGGCCTGCTTGCTTTTCGAGGCGTTCGCCGAGAAGCGGAGGATAAATTCCTTCAGGTCGTCCATCTTTTCCTCGCGCTTTTTCAGCTGGTCGCGCGCCTGGCGCTGCATGATCTGGCTCATCTGGTACCAGAAGTCATAGTTGCCGGTGTACATGCGTATCTTGCCGTAGTCGATGTCGCAGATATGGGTGCATACCGCGTTCAGGAAATGGCGGTCATGCGATACGACGATGAGGGTGTTCGGGAAATTGATGAGGTATTCCTCGAGCCAGGCAATCGACTCGAGGTCGAGACCGTTCGTCGGCTCATCGAGAAGCAGGATGTCGGGCGTGCCGAAAATGGACTGGGCGAGAAGCACGCGGACCTTTTGGCTTTCATCGAGCTCTTCCATCTGCTTGACGTGGTGCTCTTCCTCGAGACCGAGGCCCGAGAGCATTTTCTTTATCTGGCTTTCCGCATCCCAGCCGCCGAGCTCGGCGAATTCGCCCTCGAGTTCCGAGGCGCGGATGCCGTCAGCCTCGGTAAAGTCGGCTTTTTCGTATATGACTTCGCGTTCCTTGAGTATTGTGTAGAGCTGCGGATGGCCCATCATCACGGTGTCAAGCACGGTGTACTGGTCAAAGGCAAAATGGTCCTGCTTGAGCACGGCCATGCGCTGGCCCGATGGAATGAACACATCGCCCTTGTCGTGCTCGATTTCGCCTGAGAGAATTTTCAGGAAGGTTGATTTGCCTGCGCCGTTTGCCCCGATAATGCCGTAGCAGTTTCCGGGGATAAACTTGAGGTTGACGTCTTTAAAAAGCGGTTTGTCGCTGAATTTGAGAGATAGTTCGCTAACTGTAATCATGTGCTAAAAGATATACGAAAAAGGGGGGAGTGTCAAAGCGGGCATAACGCGCTTCCCTTCTTTTCATCGTGAAATTTTTCGGATATCTCCTTAAAGCGGTTGCGGCAGAATGAGAAGATTCCATACCTGAGGGATCGCTGTTCGCGGAGACAATGATGACCGGAATATGCGCATAACTGGGCGTATACCTGAGAATATCGAGAAATTCGAGTCCGTTTACCAACGGCATTGTCATATCAAGCAGAATGAGATCCGGATGCGTCGCAGTCAGGCAGGCGACCGCTTCCGCATAGGTTTCGGCGCAGGTTACCTTGTACGCGCCTTCAACCGTGCTTTTGTAGAGCAACAGCTGTGTCGGGCTGTCATCGATGCAGAGTATGTGCAGGGAATGGAAAATCCAGAACGAACGCGCTATTCCTGCGGAAATGCGTCTTTTTCCGCCGGTACGCGTCGATTCGTTTTGTTTTTTGTAAACGATATCTGGTTCAGGAGGAGTCCCGAGAGGAGGAGGGCGGTGCCGGCGATAAAACGGGCCGTGATGACGTTGTGCAATAGCAGGGCTCCGGCGAAAACGGTGAGGGGGATTTTTGCGAAAGTATGCACGCTGCCCTCGGTGGCAGGGATATCGCGGAGTCCGATCGTGATCGCGATCTGGGCGAAATAACCGCCGAATCCCGCAAGAATGAGAAGGGCGGCGGAGGGCAGGTCGAGACTGACGATCTGCGGGAGGGAAAAGGCGTTTACCGCGAGGCCCACCAGGCATACGCCGATGTAGATGACGATAGGATCTTCCGTCTTGGAGGCGGCTTTGTTGAAGTGGTAGGAGACACCGGCGAGGATGCCGCTCGAAATGCCGAAGAGATCAGCCCACAATGATACATGGATGCCGTCCCACAGGACCAGGGCAACGCCCGAGAATGCGATGAAGAGGCCTGCGATGACGTTCAGCCGTATTTTGTCCCGGAGGACGACTATGGCGATCACTGCGACGAAAATGGGGAAGGTATTGTTCAAAAGGCTGGCCCTTCCGGGCGTTCCGAGGGCTATCGCGAGGTAGTACAGGGTCATGCTCACCGAACCGAAGATGCCGCGTCCTATCCATGGTTTTATCCGGATGACGCGGAAGGGTTTGCGCATGGAGGCGAGCTGGACAAAGCCGATTACGAGCCCTACCGCGAAACGGCTGAAGGAGGTAAAGTAGCCGTCGAAGCGGGAGGAAAGGAAACTGATGCAGATCGCGGTCGCCGCAAACAGAAGGTTTGAAAGCTGAAGGAAACCGATTGACTGCCATTTTGTGAGCGCTTTTCGCATGGAATCCCCCGATCTGCCCCCTGGTTAGTAAAGGAAAAGCCCGACCCCCTTAGGAGCCGGGCTTTCCATATGTATCCGCACAGTTAATCAACGATTTATTTTTTTCCGAAAAGCTTGCCGAGGAGGCCGGCGAGTCCGCCGGATTTTTTCTCTTTTGCGCCTGAAGCAGGAGCTTGCTTTGCGGGTGCGTTTTTTCCCTGCATCGGGGAAGCGTTTCGGGGAGGACGATTCTGTCCATCCGGGTTGGATCTGCCCGGGTTGGATCTGCCGGGATTCGGTCTTCCCTGGCCCTGTCTGCCCTGGTTTTGTCCCGAGGCATTTCTTCCTTGTCCCTGGCGTCCGCCTTCGCCTGTTCCGTTCTCCTGTGCCCTGCTGTCCCGCGGTTTTCCCTGCCTTTCGTTTCTGTCCGTCTGTGCCGGTCGTCCTGAGGAGGCCGGTCGTCCTGAGGAGGCCGGTCGTCCTGTGGAAGCCGTCCGTCCTGGGGAAGCGGGGCGGCCCGAATTGGAGCGGCGCGTTCCCGGTCCGTTTTCGTCCCGTGAAGCGGGCGCATTTCGCCGGTTTGCCTCACGTGCTGCTTCTTCGGTGCCGTATTTGTTCTTGTAATAGACCATCCGTTCTTCAAAGCTGAGTTTGGAAAGATCGCGTTCGTTGTCCGTGCTTCCCTGAGGAGAACTGCCCCTGTCGGGTCCGTACACCTGCTGACCCCGGTTGTCGCCGCGAGGGCGGTTTTCACCTGAAGGCCGTGAGTTTCTGTCCGAACCGGACTGCTGCACGCTTCGGTTTTCGCCCGAGGGCCGGCTTCGTTCGCTGCTGCGCGGACTGTCCGGGCGCGCAGCGTCCGGGGACCGGGGACCGCTTGAGGAACGGGGACCGCTTGTCGAGGATCGTGAACCGCCGGAGGAACGGGGGCCGCTTGTCGAGGATCGTGAACCGCCGGACGAACGGGAAGGCCCGGAAGATCGTGCGCCGCCTGAGGAGCGGGATCCGCTTGATCGGCCGCGGCCGCCTGAGCCCCTGTCATCGTCGGCGTAGTCGTTGTCGTAGCGGTCAGTCCGGATGTACATGTGTGCGCTTTTGTCTTCGACCATCATGTCTTCGGAGGCGACCGAGGATTCGAGCTTTGCTTCGATATATTTCTGGATTGAAGGAAGGTTGTATACGTCCTGTTCGGAGCAGAAGGTGTAGGCTTTTCCGGTCTTTCCGGCGCGGGCCGTTCTGCCCGTACGGTGCACATAGTTTTCAGCCTCGTTCGGGAGATCATAGTTTATGACCATCGAGAGGTCGTTCACGTCGATGCCGCGCGCGGCGACGTCCGTCGCGACCAGGCATTTGAGCGAGCCGGACTTGAACGAATCGATAACCTGAAGCCGCTTTGCCTGGGGAAGATCGCCGATGATGAAGTCAGCCTCGTAGCCGTTGATCTTCAGTCTCTTCGCGACGACCTCGCTCATGCGCTTTGTATTGCAGAATATGAGCACGCTCTCGGGTTTTTCGTTCTGGAGGATGCCGAGGAGAAGTTTCATCTTCTCGTCGCTCGAGACGTGGTAGAGGGTCTGCTCTATTTCGGTGACCGTCACGTTCTCGGATTCTATCGTGATCTCTTTCGCGTTCACAGTGTATTCCCATGCGAGGTTCTTGACCGTGGCGTTGAGCGTCGCGCTGAAGAGCATGGTCTGTCTCTTTTCGGCCGGGGGGAGTACCTTGATGAGTACCCTGAGGTCGGGATAGAAACCCATGTCGAACATGCGGTCAGCCTCGTCGATGACGAGAAAGGCCACTTCGCCCATTTTCATGGTGCCCGACTGCTGCAGGTCGATCACCCGGCCGGGGGTGCCGATAATGACGTCGACGCCCTTCGCGAGGAGATCCTGCTGGCCGCCGTAGCCGACGCCGCCGTAAAAACTGGCGGACTTCAGTTTCGTGTGGGTCGCGAGGATGCGGGATTCTTCTTCTACCTGGACTGCGAGTTCGCGGGTAGGAACCATAATGAGTGCTTTTTTGCCGGAAAGGGCAGGGTCGCTCGAGAGGCGCTGCAGTATTGTTAATAGGTAAGCAGCGGTTTTTCCGGTACCAGTCTGTGACTGGACATAGAGGTCGGCCCCTTCGAGGGCGTTTTGGAGCACCTGTTCCTGGACAGGTGTGCAGGTAACGTATCCTGCGTCAGCGAGCCCTTCTAGGAGCCCGCTGTCAAGGTTAAAGTCTGTAAATTTCATGTATGCGCACGATACCATAAAAGAGCGCTTATGAATAGCGTGAGGGCCTTTCTCAGCCCTTTACGGCTCCGGCGGTCAGTCCCTTGATGAACTGGCGGCTCATGGTCAGGTACAGGATGATGACGGGAATCGCCGAAAGCGTCAGAACGGCGAGGATCTTTGACCAGTCGGTGATGTACTGGCCGAAAAGCCGGGTTACCCCGAGAAGCAGGGTTTTTGATTTGTCGTCGCTGATAAAGATCAGGGGGAACCACAGGTCATTCCAGAAGGGAACCAGATTGTAGATCCCGACGGTGGCCAGGGCGGGCTTTATCATCGGCATGATAATTCGTCCATATATGTGGAACCTGCTTGCCCCGTCGATAACGGCCGCTTCGGTAAGGTCATAGGGAATGTCCCGGATAAACTCCGTCAGCACGAAAACGGCGATCGGCAGGCCCATCGCGATATAGATCGGGTAGAGGCCGAGGAGCGAATTGAGGAGCCCCAGGCCCTTGATCATCTCGAGAAGCTTGATCGAGCCGATCTTGATGGGAAGCATCATGCCCGCGATGAAAAAAAGATAGAGAAGATGGGCTTTTTTATTTTTCCAGTTGACGATCGCGTAGGACGCGAGCGACCCGAAAAGAAGCACCAGGGCGATCGAGCCGAGGGTGACCATCAGGCTGTTCGAGAAAAACACGAGAAAATCGCTTTCCCTTAAAACCGACAGGTAGCTGTCAAAGTTCCATTTTACGGGAAGGCCGAAAGGATCTTTATATATGTCCATCTTGAATTTGAACGAGTTGATGACCATGGTCCAAAGGGGAAAGAGCACGATCAGCGACCAGGTACCGAGTAAGAGATGGGAGCCGAGATGCCTGTTTTCCTTTTTGAGCGATGCGGTCTTTTTCATGGGTTTCTCCCTCCTTTACTTTTCATTTCGGGTCATGCGAAGGATCGCAATCACGCCTATCATCAGCATGAAGAATGTGCTTGTGGCGATTGCCGCGCCGAGTCCGGGATTCGGGATGCCCACCGGATGCTGGCCGGCTATTCCCACTCGGTAAAAAAGGGTGCCTATCAGGTCCGTGGCGTACTGGGGCGCCCCGTTGGCGTTCTCCATGGAAAACACGACGTCGAAGGCGTTGAAATTGTTCACGAAGGTAAGGATCGACACGATGCCGATTACGGGCTTGATCAGGGGCAGCTTGATGTACCAGATCTTCTGCCACTTCGTGGCGCCCGCTATATCCGCGGCCTCGAGCAGTTCTTCCGAAATGTTCTGGAGGCCGGCGAAAAACATCATGGTCGGGATTCCCACCCACTGCCATGACGAAACCAGGGCTACCGCGGTGAGCGCGTATTTCGCGTCCCCGAGCCAGGGCTGTATCGCCTTCTCGATGTCCATCTTCATGAACAGCTGCGCGATGGCGCCCCATTGGGGGTTCAGGATGAGCTTCCACAGATAGCCGGTGACGAGAATAGCCAGGGTTACCGGCAGAAAAATGATGGTCTGGTAAATCCGGGAATACTTCATCGTCTTTTCGGTAAGCATGAAGGCGAAGCTGATCGCGAGCACGTTCTGCACTACCATGTGGATGAAAAAGAAATACCAGGTATTGCGGAACGCTCCCCAGAAACGGGCTGCGGTCTCTGTGTCCGTAAAGAGCCGGATATAGTTGTCAAAGCCGATAAAGGTGCGTCCGGCCAGGGCTGAGGCCGAGTAAAGGCTGAGCCGTATCGAGTCGGCGAGGGGCCATGCCATAAAGATGAGGTAAAAAAAGAGAGCTGGAAAGAGGTAGAGATACCAGCTGTATGACGCAAAGGGATTTTTCTTCATGGTTAAATTACCTTTGAACGCGGAGCGCCGCATGGGAGCCGCGCCCCGCGTTCGATTTTTATGCGTTTAAGCGCGTCAGTTCAGGGGTTACGGCTTGTACCACTTGGCGAGTCCCGCGGCAAAATTGTCCGCGGCGGCCTTCGCGGTGATCTGTCCCTTCATCACCGAGATGACACCCTGGTTCATCAGCACGTAGCCGGAGGGGTCTCCGCTCATCAGGCGCGGCCAGGTGAAGCGGATGTCCTGATCCTTGCCCTGAATGAGGGCATAGAGTTCGGCGCTGTGCGCGTCCTCGATCTTGATGTTCGCGTTTATCATCGGATAGAAGCCGTTCGGCAGGTATTTTGCTGCGATGGTGGCGCCTGCGGGCGTGCAGAGCCATTCGAGGAAGGCCTTTGCCTCGGCGGGATACTTTGTCTTGGCGTTCATGGTAAGACCTGCGTCCGCATGGAAGGTGATCGCGGCTTTAGAGCCAGCAGGAGAAGGGAACGCGAAGTTGCCCCACTTGAAGCCCACGTTCTTGAAGGTATCGAGGGTCCATGATCCGTCGGCGTACATGGCGGCTTGTCCGGTCGCAAAGAGGGCGTTCGAGTCATTGTAGGTCAGCGCTTCGAAGCCTCGCGGGCAGTATTTTGCCACATCAGCCATGGCCTGGAATGCCTTGACCATATTCGCGTCGTTGAAGGGTGTCTTGCCCGCTTCATAAGAAAGCCGCCCGCTTCGTCCGCCGGTAAAGGAAGGAAGAATGCCCATCATAAAACATTCGTTGATGTCCCATTCCTCGGCGAGTCCGTTTGCGATAGGGGTGATGCCGGCTTTTTTAATCGTCTCGCAAGCGGCGAGGAATTCTTCCCAGGTGGTCGGGATTTTCAGGCCGAGCTTGGCAAAGATATCCTTGTTATAGTAGACGCTCTGCACGACGGCGAAGAGGGGGATGGCGAAGGACTTGCCGTCCTTGGTCATCCAGGGGGAGCGGTTGCCCTCGGTGAAATTTTCTTTGAGCCCCTTGAGGGCGCTGACGTCGGCGAAATAGCCGAGCTTGTAGAGTTCCGCACCGGTGTCGTAGGAGCGGGCAAACATGAGGTCGGGACCGGTTCCGCTCTCGAGCTGCAGGCGCAGCGTCGCGTTGTAGTCGGGCGGATTGATCGGCTTGAACTGGATTTCCACGCCGGTAGTCTTCTTGTATTCCGTGAGGAGATTTGTCCATCCGGTTACATCGTCGGCGCGCCAGGATCCCATGGTCAGGACCGCTTTGGTTTTCGCGCCGGAATCCGAGGACCCGCCCGCCGCGAGTGGCAGCGCGATGACGAGACACATGGCCAGGGCGGCCAATACAAACATTTTCTTTCCCATACAAAACTCCTTGTAAGTTCGTTCTAAAATCAGTATGAGACCGTAAGGGGAGGGGGTCAAATTACAAATGTACGCGGTTTTGTACTTTTGTTGTCACATTAACCGGTTTTTTTTACTCGAGGTAAAAGTGGGGGAGGTCCCGCGTCACCTGCACCGCTTCCTTGCGGCAGGTGACGGCGAGCTTGTCGTATATCGTGCTGACGTAGTTGCGTATCGTCTGCTCGCCCACGTGTATTTCGGCGGCTATCTCCTTGTTCGAGAGCCCGCGGAGTATCAGCTTGATGATTCCCTTTTCCCTTGCGGTAAGCTCGTAGAACCAGGGAGGCAGGTTTCTCTGCTCCGCGTCGCGGGATGATGAGGCTTTTTCCTTCAGGTGCTGGATGAGCGAGATCGCGATATTGGGCGCGAGGAGCACCGATCCCGATGAAACCGCCCTGATCGCGGTGATCAGCATTTGGGGGGCTATGTTTTTAAGGAGATAGCCCTTGGCTCCATGGGCGAGGGCTTCCGCGACATACTCATCGTCCTCGAATGTGGTGAGCATGATGACGGAAATCAAGGGATATCTTTTCGTGATGATCTTGACGGCCGCTACACCGTCCATTACAGGCATGTACACGTCCATCAGAATGATGTCGGCTTGAACAGTCGAGAGGATTTCGAGCGCTTCCTCGCCGTTCTGCGCCGTTCCCACTATGTTAAAGTCCGCGGCGAGGCTCGTCAGAACCAGTTTGAGGCTCTCGAGGAAAAGGTATTGATCGTCTACGAGAAGTATCCTTATCATGCGGGCGTCCTTTGGGTAAGGGGAAGATACGCCAATACCGTGAAGCCGTCAATGACGGAATCCATCGAGAGCGTTCCTCCTGCCCCGGTTATGCGCTCGCGCATGCCCTGTATGCCGATCCCTTCGGTGATGAGATCCTCGTTGTGCGCCTTTCCGTTGTCGCGGATCTTGATTATCAGCGTGTCGGCGCTTGTCCAGAAGGAAATAAAGATCTCGCTCGCCCGGCCGTGCCGGAATGAGTTTGTCATGCACTCCTGGATCATCCGGTATAGAATTTCTTCCACTGTGACTTCGATGTTCCGGGGGAAGGAAATAAAATCAAGGGTGATGTTGATGCCGGTCACGTTCTGGAAATTTTCGGTCAGGTAGCGGATCAGCTCGCTGCCGTGCAGGGTTTTCTTTTGCGTGGATCTCAGTTTGCGCAGGGCCATCCGCACTTCCAGAAGGCTGTCGTTGATATGGGTTTGTGCCTTCTGCAGGAGTTCGGTTATCTGGTCCTGGTTTTCCGAATACAACGCGGCCTGGACTATCATTAGGAGATTCGTCATCGAATACCCCACGATATCGTGAATCTCGCGGGAAATGCGGTGTCTTTCCTCCTCTTTTGAGGTTTCCTCTATATAAGTCGCGTAGGTTTGGTAGGCGGTATTGGTTTTGGTCAGGTTGTTCACGGCTTCTTCCAGCCGGATTATTTCCTTTTCGCGTTTGTCCTTCGCGTTCAGCACCTGCGCGCAGATAGCCCCTGTTATCGACGAGGCTGCACTCGAGAGGGCGAGGATGAAAATTTTTTCGATTGTTATAACCGGTCTCGTAATGTTCCAGGAGGTATGAGCCGAGGAAGAAAAGGCGACGATGCCGAGCGCCGCCGTGCCGAGTGCAAGGGCAATCCGGATGCCGGAAAAGAAAAACACTTCAAAGCAGAAGTTGAAAAAAAGGCAGATAAGGGGGAGTATTTCGGAGCCGGCCGCCTTCGAAATAAAGTAGAGACAGAAAATTTTTACTAGGAAGACCGGAATATGGAAGGACGCTGACTTTTGATACAACGCGAGGCTTGAAAGGGCAAAGACGGCGCATATGATATAGAGCTGAAAGAGAATTCTGTTTTCGATTCCGCCTGGATTCGCGGTGATATGCAGAAGAAGGGCAGCCGCTCCGGTAAGGCAGCCGGTGACCAGAATCACCGGCGTGATGTAGGGACGAAGCGGTGTTTCCGTTTTTACCATGATTCCTGGCGGACCAGATACCCGGAATAGCCCGCTTTTGCAAGGTTGTCCTTGATCCTCGCGAGTTCTGCGCTTTTTATGCCGGTCAGCACCACCCGAAACATGCCGGAATTTTTTTCAAAGGCCGGGTTGAAGCCGTCTTTTCGGAGGTTGACGACAAATCGCGTCGCGTTGTCTTCCAGCGAGAAGGAGCCCAGCTGTATTCTCCAAAGTTCGCTCGTTGGCGCGGTGCCGGCAGTAAGGCCTCCTGTAATCGGTACCACTGCAGGTTTAACTGGTGCGGGCGCGGCAGCCACCGCCACTGTCGACGCAGTCGTCGCCGACACAGCTGATGATGCCTCTGTCCCGGCAGTTGCCCGGGAATCGGCCGTTTCTGCAGGGACTGAGGCAGACCCCGATATTTTTCTGATGGAAACCCGTGCCGTTCCTGTTTTGATCATCCCGAGAATTTCGGCTGCTGCTTTCGAGACATCAAGTTCTCTGGTTTGAACAAAGGGACCCCTGTCATTCACCCGGACAATCACCTTTTTGCCGTTTTCGAGATTCGTCACCTCGAGCATTGTCCCGAACGGAAGGGTCTTGTGGGCTGCGGTCAGGTCATTCATGTTAAAAAGTTCGCCGCTGGAAGTCGGTCTTCCGTCGAATTCGGCGCCGTAGTATGAGGCAACTGCCTCGAGTTTGAGCAATTCTGTGTGCGCTGGAAGCGGGGTAGCGGCGCAGAGAATAAAGGTATATACAAGCAGCAGTGCATAAATTCGCGCGTTGGTCATGGAATCCTCCCGGGATAACTACTTTCTTATCGGAAAAAAGGGGCTCACCCTTTATAGTGGAACTAAACTTGACAAATGGCGGGCGAAAGCGTACGTTAAAGAAGAAGTGTATTTGACATTTGCGCGAGTTTTGCGGAAGCAAAACTCGAAGAGAACTCAGAAAAATCTTTACCAAGATTTTTCTGAGTTCTCGGGGGTGCACCGGTTTCGACTGAAGCGGCCGGAGCCTGGGTTGCAGGTGGAGTGCCTATCTCCTGATTAGGTAAAAACTTATAACTGCCGAAACAAACGACAGTTTCGCTCTCGCTGCGTAAGTAGCAGAGCGCGGAAACCGGATGGTGCTGCTCTGAACGATCCGAATTTCTGACGCCAACCAGAGCTTGCTCGCCCGCTGGACCCGAACGGCGGACAGGACATTAACCGGGGTACGGATCCGACGCTTGCGGCGCTGCCACCGGGTCCCGACAACCACCTCGTACCGCTAAACCTGTAGACGCCCTTGCTTCACGCTTCAGGACGGGGGTTCAATTCCCCCCATCTCCATTAAAAACCCGCTGCCGTAAGGCCGCGGGTTTTTTCTTTACCTAAGGCTTTATATTGGATTTACTTACATCAATTCTGCACATTTTCTATGTAATCGGTGGTAAAATCTATACACATCTATCCGCAGATATTAGAGCTTGGGCCTAATCGGTTTTGACAAAATGTATTTTTTTGGTTGGGAGGTAACTTGGTGAGCGATGGAAAGCCAGAAGTGATAATGCAACCTCAATGTTGGGCAAAGACGACAGTGGATGGGCTACCGGGAATCTCGGTTTATCAACATTTGATCAATGTGGGGTATTATTTATGATTCCTTATTATAATTATTGGGGTAAATCGCGTCCGGACATGCATCATTTTCTGGTATTTCATTGTCTTGATGTGGCGGCCATAACGTGGCAACTTTTGACAGTAAATGGGAAATTTTCGTTCATTCTATCCAAACGGTGTGGCTTGCCTGTTGAAACTATTCGATATCTGGTGGTGTTCAGTATGATGCTCCACGATCTCGGTAAGTTTTCCAAACGTTTTCAAGCACTCAATCCTGTGCTCTTTCAGAATAGTTTCCCTGGCACATCAATTCGGGAATATGAGATCCGGCATGACTCCATGGGATTTTTGTTGTGGCGAGGTGATGATAATGGAGACTTCCTTGGCCTCAAGTTGCTACTTGCCGAAAAAAATCCTGCTCTTGCTGGTATTCTCGATTGCATAATAAAGTCAAGTTTTGGCCATCATGGAATTCCACCATTGGAGAGTAAAGGAAATTTGCCCTTAAGGGCGAGTTTGTTTTTTGATGAAGTAGATAGAGCAGCTGCACGGACTTTTGTAGAAGACGCTATGGCTCTGCTTGGTAATACTCCTGAACTTCCTATGGATATCAAAACCATTAAAAAAGCTCTCAGAGCCATCTCATGGCAGATTGCCGGGCTGGGAATATTGGCTGACTGGGTTGGTTCAAATTCAGAGTTCTTTCCCTATTGTTCTGCTCCTGTTGAATTGAGTGAATATTGGGAAAAAAAAGCCTTGCTTCAGGCGGGAAAAGCCATTGAAGCGTTGCAACTTACCAATGTCACTCCATCCAGGTACCGTGGAATTACAACTTTATTTCCCTTTATTGCTGTTCCCACACCGTTACAGCGCTTGGCAGAAACTATGCTATTGCTTCCAGGGCCCAAATTATTCATTATCGAAGATGTGACTGGCGCCGGAAAAACTGAGGCTGCCATGATTCTCGCTGCGCGAATCATGGCAAATGGTGACGCAGATGGTTTGTATGTTGGCTTGCCAACCATGGCCACGGCCAACGCCATGTATGGACGCATGCAAAAAGCTTATCGTCAGCTTTTTGAGGGAACTGCTAATCCCTCATTGATATTGGCTCATGGTGCACGACATCTATCCGTCGACTTTACTAAAACGGTAGCTGTTTCCCAACAAGATTCGGACAGGCCTTACGGAACAGAAGAGACTGCCAGCGCTTATTGCAACGAGTGGTTTGCCGATAACCGTAAAAAAGCCTTGCTGGCTAATGTCGGTGTAGGCACTATCGACCAAGCCTTGATGGGGATACTTCCGGCCAGGCACCAAGCCTTGCGTCTTTTTGGTTTGCAGCGAAAAGTCCTGATCGTTGATGAAGTCCATGCATACGATCCATATATGGAAAAATTGCTTGGTGTACTTCTTGAAGCCCATTCGCAAAGTGGCGGTTCGGCGATACTTTTATCCGCAACCATACCTCAAAAAAAACGGGCTGAATTAATTCAGGCCTTTCAGAACGGTTTGGGTGGCGATCCTGCTAGCGAGTTGGCGAATTCGGCGTTACCGTTTCCTCTACTAACGCAGGTAGGCGGGGATAGTCCACCTGA
>JAYVSC010000201.1:0-6898 GCA_043775705.1 Spirochaetales bacterium
TGTTGTACTGCATTCTGCATTAATGCAAAATGCGGAACTATTTTCGTATAGTTTCCTTCTTTCCCTTCCCTTAATTATCAAAGACCAGTGCGCCTTCCGCGGTAAACCGCTCGAGGCGCTTTATGATTCGTCAGCTAAAAAAACTGACTGCATAATGAGTGTTTTCTTCTTTTGTTGGATTACTGATGACTGTAACAAACCGAATCGTTATCAATTAAACCGTAAGTCTTATCAAAGAAGTTCGCTGTATTCATTTGTACTCTGTACCAGCGCAACGAAGATAGTTATATCATCTACCCTCTTTATGGTCAATAGCCGTTTTGATTATTCGGCGCTTTTTTTTGGAAATTACTATTTTGGTTTTGCGGAGGATTCCTTGCGGCTCTCCAATTCAGCGAGGGCCGCCTCAATGGCTTCAATCGTAATTGAAATTTCCGAATTCTCTTTTATGACCTCGCCTTCAGCAGACAAAAGGGCGTAGGACTGTTTGCCCAGGCGGACATACAGCTGTTCCAGCTGCTTTTCAAGCTGAAGCGAATCGATTTTCTCAATCGCGTTATTGCTTGCAGTCTTGATTGACTCCCCCGCCTTCGCCGTCAGTTTAAGAAAAGCATCTATTCCTCGGTAAGCATAGTCCTTGAAAGAATCATTCTTGTCATCCATGTGGTGTCTCCTATCGCTTCCGTATCCCGAGTATGGTCAGATCATCATACTGGGCATCTTCACAGATATTGGTATAGTTCAGGTACTCAGGATACTCCGGGTGGTCCTTCCGCCTTCCGCAGTAAATGTCATACTGCTTGAAATGCTTGTTAAGGAAGAGGTCAACCTTGCGGTCCACCTGAACGCGGTTGAATTCGTTTGCCGAAGGGTCACGATACAGGCGGAAAATCTTCTCTACTGAAACAAGTGCAAGTATCGCTTCTTCTATAGTACCCTCACATTTATTAAATTCAAACACAAATTGCTCGTTTTCTTCGGGATTGTGCCACTTAACCAAAGTATAGGGCTTTCGGGCGAACACAGCCTCGATAATCTGGATAACCCGTTCGGGTCCGAGCTCTTCGTTGCTCTGACCCACGCTGTGATTTCCGTGAGGCGCTTCCTTTTCAAGGCCGCTCTCGGCACAGGTGTACACCACCATATCCTTTGTTCTGAATGAGCGTTTCGCCTCTTCGATTCCATCCGTATAGAGGAAAAGCACATCGCCTGAATTCAAATGCTCCTTGATTACCCGGAATCCGCCTTTCGCATCGATCATGAACGACGGGAAAACCCCTGCCGCAGAGCATTCCGGAAGCGTGATCAGTTTCATTTTACGGGCAGCGGCGTCGTAAATATGCACCAGATTGTCACCCGCGTTGCAGAAATGGATGTCGCCCGAGACAGAATCCAGGATACAGAGGGTAAAAGCCGCGAACCGGCCTGCGAAACCCCGGGATTCGATGAGATCGTTGATGCGCGAAACGATGTACTCGAGCTTAAAGCCGTTCTTCTCGTATTTCCAGTCCTTGAAATAGTCAAGAAAAAGGGTCGCAACTTCGACCATGATAAGGGCAGCCGGAACGCCCTTGCCGGCGATATCGCACTTGATGATCGCATAATGCCGCTGATCCAGCTTGATATAATCAAAATAATCGCCCGAAACGCCCTTCGCGCCTTCGTAGTAGCCGAAGAATTCCGCATTGTCGTCCTTGGTGCTGCCGCAGGTCAGTTTCCGGCCGCGATCGTCGGTTTCAAGGGGGATAAACATCTTCTGCAGTTCCTTACCGACAGTGAGATCCTTCGATGCCGCGGCGGCTTTGACCAGCCCATGGGTCATCTCGTTGATGGTTTCCCCGAGGAGTCCTATTTCATCGCGGGAACTAAGCTTGAGTTCTTTGCCCTCAAGCTGGGCTTTATCTTCGGTATCGCGTATCATCGCCACATGGGCGGCAAGCTTGCGTATCGGCGAAATAATGATCGACGCAAGGAGAAGGGAACCGAGAAGGCCCATAAGCACGGCAAAAAGGGCAACAAATACCGTGGTGCTGACCAAGGCCTGCCGGTTTGCGGTAACCGCCTTCAGCAAAAGATCGGTAGAAATTTCCACGCGGACCGTTCCGTGCACATAGGTTGTGCTCGAGCCCTGTCGATAGAGAACTGGTTTATAGAAGATATAACTGGTAACGGAACGTGAAAGCTGAAGCGGATTATATTGCGGATAGGAGCCGATTCCGCTGTTTGAGAGTTTTGTCAGTTCACTGTTCAGTTTTTCCTCGAGCTGTCTTGAAATTGTCTGAATTTCATCACGCCGGGCAACGGATGCCGCATCAGTATTAAGCGCAAGCTTGATTCCTTCCTGGGTAAGAGAAGCAATCCCCTCGGAAAGCTGACTTACCGCCAGAGAAGCCTGTTCCTCGAGAATAACGACCCGGCTGTTTATTTCGGCATTTTCACCGCTGTCCAGCCTCGAACGGCCGGGCTGGATGGAAGAAGTGTCGATTTTGTCCTTGATAGCAGGATCATTTGTTGCCCACACATATTCGATGCCCGTCGCGGAATTGTCTATAAAGTTGCCGGTAATGGTCGTGTTCACCGCCTCTTCAAGGGCGGTCATCTGGGCGGGCAGAAATCCGAGTTCGAGCACATTCTGGCCCGGCAGGTATGCACGGGCACCGGAAGTAAGGCTTTCAAGCAAGACCTTGACCCGCGATTCCAGTCCCTGTGAAAGGGTCTTTTCCTGATTGGCGGAAAACTGGACGCCGAGGGGGATTGAAACGATGAGCACCACAGAGATAACCAGGGCCATGGTGAAAAGGGCTAACTTGAAACGAAGACTGACGCCTTTTTTCCTGAGAATAACTGACCGTTTCTTTTTTTCCGAGGGCATAATGTCTCCTGTCAGCAGTGCTCGAACTTCCTGCTGTATCATGACGGCGTCGCGTGCGGCGCCTGAAATTCCATTTATCGAGAAAAAGAACACGACAAGCGCAAATACTAGCACGGAGTACAAAAACACAAAATCAGGGCGGAAAAAGGGAAAGGGTTCCGGGACTGACTCTTTCCAGGGAGGAACGAACTCATAGCTGTAGTCCCCGAATTTAACCGTTCCGAACGCATTGACGCTCAAAAGGGGCTTTGAAAAATACAAGCCGCGCACGGGATGCACGAGCCCGATGCGGTATTGGCCTTCTTCCATGTCGCTGACGGTAATGCCGGTCACCAGGCGGTCATTGGCGATGCGGAACTGCTTTGAAGCAGAGGTCAGGGTCAGATCGTAAGGCGGCTTTCCGTCCCGGTCAAGATAAATCTCCCTGAGGGCGCCGTCTTCCGCAAAGCCCCGGCCGATAAAGGAAAGATTTACTACGCCGGATTCATCAACCTTCGAGTCGATGTAGGTGATGTAGGTGTAGGGAACGTATTTATTCAGGACAAAATAGCGCACGGCCGGCTTTCCGATGTTTCCGACCGAATCGACTGCGGCAACGGAGAGTGCATAAATACCGTTATCGCGGTTGGTAAAAGACACGCTATTTGCACTTGTCCGCATATTTGAGGACGGAAGGGCAAGAGGAAACCTTGCTGAGACAGTTTTCGCTAAATCGAACAAGGCGGGTTTGGCATCGGTAACGGGATCCCGTCCGGAAAGCTTTGCAAGCACGCTCAGATAATCAGTGGATGCGAGGTACTCAAAACTCCAGGTATATCCGGCTATGTCGTCCGCTTTGGCGGGGGTCCAGGAAAGCGTGAAAGAATTCGAGGCGAGAAATCCCTCGCCGTCGGTCGGTGCATCGGCGATTATCGGGGACTCGGGGGGAATAGTATCGCGGATATATTCGGCAAATGACGGCGGAGACCAGTTGCCGGCATAGTCGGCGACTTTAACCCCGAGATACCAGCGGCCGTCAGCGGTGGCTTCCAGATTGATGCGTGAGGTCTCGGGCAGATACTGAACTGTCTCACTGACCTCGGGGGGACTGCCGAAGCCCCATGCATAGGAATATCCCGCGACTCCGGAGGAATCTTCGGGCAATGAAAGAGCGACCCTTACGAGATCTCCCCTTCCCTTCCCTCCGGATGTAAAATTGAGCGCATTTATACCCGCACTCAGCACCGAGCGGTCAGGGGCCAGCCGGACGATACGGGATGCAGTCCCCTTGGGCTGGCTTTGCTGCCAGTATACCTCGATGTTTCCCCCGACCGTCACCAGGCGCGCAAAAACGGCATCGACCGAATTGCGGGAAAGATCGGCTTCGGTCCACAGAAATCCGTCTTTTTGGGCAAGGTAAATGCGGTTTACGCCGCGCCGGTTGTCAAACCAGACCACGGTGACTACCCCGTTCTGTTCGATGACGTCCGGATCAAAGCAGTATCCGTCCCCGGAGGAAACGAGTTCGACGGGCGCGTTCAGCTTGCCCCGCGCATCAAGACGGGTATAGTAAATCTGATATTTCAAGTTTGTGGTACGGGAGCGCTCCCATACCAGAATTATCGATGTTCCTGATTGAACCAGGCGGGCGCGCTGATTATGATAGTTTTCCAAAAGGGCGCCGGTGCTTCCTGATGCGGCGCCGGGTTCAGAAAAATCGGTTATCATCAGGGGATCAGACCAGGTGAGACCCTTGTCCGTGGAAACGGTGGAATATAACTGATAGGAAAACCGGCTGTTTTTTTCGTAGAAAGCCTGGAATACCACTATTTCGGAAGTTCCTATAGAGGCATGTGAGGGAAGAAAGGCCTGTTTTTTTCCCGAGGCGGGAGCAAACGGTATAAAAGGAGACCAGCTGGTCCCGTTTTCAGAGCGGGCATACACAAGAGAAAAGCTTTCCGGCTCTCCGCGGGTCGCAAAGAGCAGATAGCCCCCGTCGGAGCGCACACTTATTTTTGGAGAAAGAATCGTCGCACCTTCCGCGGTAAGCCGGGTTTCGGTAAAAGACGCGCCCAGGTCGCGCGAAACAAATACCGAAACGGTGTTCAATGCGGAAACGGTTGAAACAAGTATGGTATTGCGGGAATCGAGATTGACCGAAAAAATCGAGGGTACTTCGCCGGCATAGGAAAAGGGACCGGCAAAATGTTCCCTTGAGAGCCATTGGGATCCGTTAAAAACCCGAGCCGACAGCCAGATGGTACCGGCTTCCGGTCCGCTGCTCTGCACTTCCTGCCATACGACAACCGAAACCTTTCCATTATTTGCCGATGAGGGAAATCGGCAGTCCGCCGCCAAAACCGGCTGCGGGTTTTCCCAATAAAAATCACGGGCAACGGCAGAAAAAAGGAGGATACAGGAAAAAAATATGCAGGCTCCAGTACGTTTTGTCATAATTGAGAATCTATCCTTTTTTTCAAATCCTGTATCTTCGCGGAATTCCGGCTTTTCGGATTCTGCATGAGCTGCTCGACGAGGGCCGAAGCGGTTATTTTATTGCCTTTCTGCAGTTCCTGAACCGCCTGTTGGTATTTTGCGTCGAGGTCGGCCGGAAGAACGGCAACGGACAGGGCAACGGCCCCGGATGTCTGAATGCGGTCCTTGAGCGCTATCGCCGCCTGATTGTCCGGATTCAGCTTGATCGCCTCGTCCAGCTGGTTCAAGGCTACCTGGAACTGGCTGCGAGTATTCGCATCATATATTTTTTGGGCCGACTTGGTATACGCAAGGGAACTCGCAAGGGCTTTCGGATCGGGCGGCGGAATCTTGATCTTGAGGTATATTTCCACATCGTCAACCAGCTTTTTGATTCCGGGATAATTCGGATTGATCTGATAGAGATCCAGCAATGTACTGTAGGCTTTCTGCTTTTCGGTCACATAATTTGCCCGGATATAGTCAACCTGCTGCTTGAAGGCCTGGTTGAAAGATGCGGGATCAATCACCTGATTGATCTTCAGGGTAAGCTGTCCTGCGTCCTGATTTATCGGGTACACGAGCTGAAGCTGCTGTAGCTTTGTCAGGGCTGCGGATAAAAGGACTATGGCGTCACCCTTCTGCGCGGAAGTCATCAGATCCTGTCCCTCGGTAAAAAGTTCTGTGGCGCTGCTCAGAATCTGGCTCATCTGGGGAAAAAGCGGGTCCGAAACGGGAATAGTCCGTCCTGTTTTCATGGAAAGCGCGGTATTGATGATATCAAGCCAGTTCGTGACTTCTGGGTTGGCTGTAATATTGGTTACGGCCCACCGCGTTTTAGCCTGCGTGAAGAGCTGTTCCGCCTGGTCGAAATTGCCGAGGTAATAGAAATTCTTTCCGGAAGAGATGAGGGAGCGGACCTCGCGGACCACCGACTCGTTTTCAATCCGGGTGATCTCCTGCCCGAGCTTTTCTATTTTTGTGTCGCTGTCGCTCCGGAGAGCCGTCGATTCCTGGAGGGCGAGTGACTGATTCACCTTGTCGCGCGAACGCTGCAGGTTGTCCCGGGCGCTCTGGAAGTCAAGTTTTTTGAGCGCGCTCTGGGACTGGGCAAACCGCAGATCCGACTCCTGCCGGGCAAGATTCGCCTGCAGAATCCGGGAATTCGCCTTTGCGATTCCCGCAGCGGCACTTGAATACAGGGCATCCAGGGAGGCGACGGCCGCTTCCATATTTTTGACCGAAAGTGCAAACGCGGAATCGTCCTGTATTCCCTGGGGAACCTTTTTCAATTGGGAAACGGCATCCAGAACGGCTTTCCGGTCTACCACAATACCCGAACGGAGTCTGTTAAAAACGACAATGCTCTCGGTGGGATAAAAAAGAAGAACGGATGAAGACGTTTGGGCGACACCCTCCAGCATCCCGTTGGCCCCGTTGTATACACCCTGCCAGTCAGTCACCATCCCTTTAACAGAATTTTCCTGGAACAGGGCCGAATTACGGTACACGCCCAGGGTATCGGAAAACACGGAGGCCGAGAATTGCTGCCTGAATGTTTCAATTTCCTGT
>JAYVSC010000202.1:0-4992 GCA_043775705.1 Spirochaetales bacterium
GGCTCGGCATCTCGGTTCATTTTATTCCCCACTTCGAAATGACCTATTTTAAAAAACGCTATAATCTGTCAAGGAAAGATTTTCCCGAATCCGCGCAAAAATTCGACACCACCATAACGCTGCCCTTCTGGCCCGATATGACGGGTGCCATGGTTGAACGCGTGATAGAAACGGTGACTTCCGTCGGCAATCGCCACTGCCGGAGCGTCCTCCGATGAACGACATGTTTTTCACCGATATCGAGATGAGCGGCCAGTATTACGGCGTGCTCGTCCGCTCATCCATCCAGCGCGGCCATCTGGTGGACATCAAGGCGCCCGAGATGCCGGACGGTTACTTTATGTACACCGCAACCGATATTCCCGGAGAGAACCGGCTTACCGCAGCGGGCACGACAATCCCGATTTTCACCCCTTACGAAATCCAATATTATGGCGAGCCCTTGGGCATTCTCGTCGGTCCCGATCTGCAGACAGTCCACGAACTCGTCTCCGAAGTCATGATCGAGACCGAAATTCTTGAGCCCTACCGCTTCGAGGAAAAATTCGCCGCGTCTCAAGTCGTGGGAAAGCGGGTGATTTTTTCAGGCGATCCGGAAGGCATTATCGAGCGAGCAGGACACGTGTTCGAGAGCACCAGCGAGATAGGCCCGCAGGATCATTTTTATGCTGAACCCCTCGGCGTTGCCGTTTCCGTGTCGATACACAAACTGGACATCTATACCGCCACCCAATGGCCCTTCCATGTGCGGAAGACCGTCGCTGCCGTGCTCGATCTTGACGTCGACGAGATCGTTGTGACTCCGACCAGAATCGGCGAAGCAATGGACGGAAAAATATGGTACCCTTCCCTGCTTGCCGCCCAGGCGTCCCTTGCCTCCGTGCTGTGCAAAAAACCGGTCAAGGTCGTTTTCTCGCGGCAGGAGGATTTTCTTTTTTCGGTAAAGTCCGCCCCGGTCCGCATACGGCACCAGACGGTCATTGCGGAGGACGGCACCATTGACGCGATGATAGTAAGGATTCTCATCAATGCAGGCGCCTACAGTCCCCTCATCGACGAAATAATCGACCGGATGACCATTACTGCGACCGGTATGTACGCCATGCGCTCGTTCAGGATTGAAACCTATGCCCTGCGCACAAACCTTCCCCCGATGGGCGCCCTGTCCGGATGGGGGGAAGCCCAGACTTTTTTCTCCGTGGAAAACCATTTTGCCTCGATCCTGTCCGAGCTCGGAATAGCCCCTGTCGAGTGGAAACTGCTCAATGCCCTCGACCGGGGCAAAACGGGCAACACGGGAGGCGAGATCAAGGAAGACTATCATCTGGCGGAACTGTTCAGCAACGTCTGCACGGAAAGTGATTTTCCGAGAAAATACAGCGCTTACGAATACCTTAAAAAAAAGAGAAAAAACTACCGGGACGGCCCTCTGCGCGGCATCGGCATCGTATTCGGCTTTCAGGGCAACGGCTTTATCGGAAAGACCTACGACGGGATGCAGTACTCAATGGAAATAACCATGGAAACGGACGGACGGGTGCACATCAAGTGCGGCTTTCATTCGGAACCCATGAAGCAGATTATTCGCGCAGAGTGCAGCAGGATACTCGGAATAGATATTGAACTGATAAGTTTTTCCGGAACGGATACATCCAGGATGTCCGCAACCGGGCCGGAAACCCTTTCAAGCAAAATCGCCATTCTCCTCCCGCTCGCGGAAAAGTGCTGCGTCACCATTCAAAAGCAGCGCTTTCGCGAGCCCCTGCCGATAACAGTCAAGAAGCTGTACAAGCCTGCCAAAAATGATGCATGGAAGGGTCCGGCCCTCAAGGGGAGCCCGTTTGCGTCTATTACTCCCGGTGCCTGCGTCGTGGAGCTCGAGCTCGACCCCGTTACGTATGAAACCGAAATCAGGGGCATCTGGTTCTCGTGCGTCGCGGGTAAGATTTTTGACAAAATATCCGCCCGGACCACAATAAAGAAAACCATTCCTATAGCACTCTCGAAGATGCTCGCGGAATTCATCGTGATAACCGACGGCAGGCTCGCCCCGAGGGACAGCGTCCAGTATGACATGCTCTCCCCCTCCCATATTCCCGATGTAAAGGTAACCTTCATCGAGTCCTCGGATGTCCCGACGGGAATCGGCACGATAGCCCAGAACCTGGTTCCTGCCGCTTATGCCGCGGCCCTTGCGCAGATAACCGGAAAGAGGGTGACCTATATTCCCCTCGACAATACATCGCTCTACGAGGCCCTCGAGCAGGCGAAGGAAGAATCATGATTATCCCTTTTGAACTGAACGGGGACAAGGTATTCATAGACTCTAACCCCGGCGAACGTCTGGTGCATATCCTGCGCCGGCGTTTCAATCTCCTGAGCGCGAAAGAAGGATGCCTGTCCGGAAGGTGCGGTTCCTGCATGGTGCTGATGAATGACAGTCCCGTACCATCCTGCATCATGCCGATATTCCAGGTACGGAACACGTCGATAACCACCCTGGAAAGCTTCTGCAAAACAGACGATTATCAGGATATCATCAATGCCTTTGAGGGCGCGGGCGTGAATATGTGCGGGTTCTGCAACGCAGGAAAGATTTTTATCGCGCACACCATATTGCTCGCAAACCTCCGTCCGCTCAAAGAGGAAATCAGGGAAATGTTTTCGGGAAACATGTGCAGATGCACGAACATCGAGGATTTGATCACGGGCGTCAAGAACGCCGGGGCAAACAGGCGGAAGCGGCAAAATGTTAAATAAATTTACGACCGTCTACCACGCAGCCTCAATATCAGAAATTCAGATGATGCTGAAAAACATCTCGGGGATATCCCTCGTCGCCGGATGCACGGAAATCGCGAGACGGCAGACCGGACGGTCACTGCAGCTGCCCGCGAACATAATAGCCCTTTCGCAGATTCCGGAAATGTGCACGATCTACAAGACCGAGCGGTATATTGAATTCGGCGCCTGCGTCACCTTGAACGCGATTCTGCTGCTGGGGAAAAAAAACGTCCCGGATGTGCTGTATGAATCGGTGCGAAACATCGCAAATCCCGCGGTACGCTCCCTTGCGACTCTCGGCGGAAACATAGCCTCAGGCGGACAGAGGCTCTCGGCCTTTGCCGCGCTCCTTGCCCTTGACGCCAGACTCGAGATACGAAATCCGCTTGAAAGCACATGGGTTCCGATGAACCGCTATTTTTTCAACACGGAACGCCATCAGTCAACCGAAGGCGAGTTCATAAGTAAAATCAGGGTTCCGACAGATACCTGGGACATCGCGATACACCGGCGGCTCGGGCGGAACGGCATCGTGACCGATTCCATGGCCTCGTTCGTGTTCATGGTAAAGTCGCAGAAAAACATCCTCGCCGACATCCGCATCGCGTATGCGGGAAAATATTTCTTCCGCAAGAGAGAGTTCGAGAATCTCATGATCGGAAGGTCCCTTCCCTTCTCGGAGAAGGACATCATCAACCTGATGGATAAAGCCAGGCTCTTTTTCGAGATATCCCTTTTCCCGCCCTCATATGAGCGCAAGGTAATTTTTAATCTGCTCGAAGAATCCCTGAGAATGCTTACTTAGACTATAAGCATCGAGTCGCCGTAGGAAAAAAAATGGTATTTCATTTCTATCGCGTGCGCGTACGCGCTCATGATCGTTTCCCTCCCGGCAAAGGCAGAAACCAGCATCAGGAGTGTGGATTCGCTCGTATGGAAATTGGTAAACACGCGGTTCACCACTTTAAACTCATAACCCGGATACATGAAAATACGCGTTGATCCTTCCCCTCTGCGGAGTTCATTCCTTTCCGCGTCCCACGCCGATTCAAGGGTCCGTATGCTGGTAGTGCCGACCGCCAGTACCGGCCGGCCTTCCCTCTTCGCCCGGTTAACCCTCTCTGCGCTCTCTGCCGATACCGCATAGGATTCTTCATGCATTACATGATCCTCGATCTGTTCTGCGCGCACGGGCAAAAAAGTGCCGAGCCCCACGTGGAGCGTAACCGCGGTGCGCTCTATGCCGCGCGCGTCCAGCGCCGACAGAAGGTCGGGGGTAAAGTGCAGCCCTGCGGTGGGGGCCGCCACCGAGCCGATATTCCGGGAAAAGACGGTCTGATACCGCTCGGCATCGGAAAGCTCGTCTCCGCGGTGAATGTAGGGCGGCAGAGGCAGGTGCCCGAAAAGTTCGAGCCAGGTGTCATCGATGGGGTGATCGAATTCGAGGAGGCGGAATTCTGTGTGCGCGAACTCATCCCCGCCCTCACGCAGGAGAGCATGGGTCCCGTCCGGAAACACATAGGTACGCCCCGCTTTCTGCCGTTTCGCGTTCTTCGCCATAACTTTCCACACGGTTCCCGGGAGGGCGCCTGAAACGGCGATGGCGGAAATAAGTAAAAATTCCGCCGTACTGCCGCTTGCTTCGACCGTCGGGAAGATACGCGCCCTTCGCACCCGCGAATCGTTGAACACCATGAGAGTGCCCGGCTCTATGAGAGAGACAATATCGGAGAAGAGATGATCGGACACCTTTCCCGTCGTGCGATCCAGGCAGAGCAGGCGGTCCTGCCCGCGTTCCGCGCAGGGCTGCTGCGCGATCAGTTCCTCGGGAAGGTCAAAATGGAAGTCTTTCGTTTGCATCGGTTTTCTCTTTTGCGCGTATCCGGCGTGCCAGGCCGAGATGGGTATAGGCGCGCTCGGTTACCATGCGGCCTCTCGGTGTTCTCTGCAGAAGCCCTGCTTGAATAAGGTAGGGCTCGTAATAGTCCTCGAGGGTATCAAGTGCTTCCCCGACGGAGATCGCCAGGGTCTCGGCGCCGACGGGGCCGCCGTCATAGTTGTTGATGATGGAAAGGAGAATTTCCCTGTCGTACTGCTCTAGACCGAGGGAATCGATTTCAAGCTGCTTGAGGCCGGACTCCACTACTGCGCAGGTTATGATGCCGTCGCCGAGCACCTGGGCGAAATCCCTCATGCGGCGGAGCAGGC
>JAYVSC010000203.1:0-35434 GCA_043775705.1 Spirochaetales bacterium
CGGGTACAAAGAAATCGGGATTCAGTATATTCAGCAGTTCTCTGACATCGATATGCTTGGGGGTCAGGCCGCCCCTCAATACATTGTCGGAACTCGCCATCAGCTCGAGTCCGGTTCCTTTCACATACGCGTGCATTATCCCTGCAGGAAGGTACATCGCCTCCCGCGCTTCCAGATCAATGACGTTGAGGTAAAGGGGCGAAAGTATGCCGATATCGTCGGGGTACTCTCCCGCGAGATCCCGCATGAGGTGGAAAGCCCGTTTCGCAGACACGGGGTGACGTTCACATTCTGACGCTGCCTTCAGCGCATCGGTAATCACCGCGCGTTTTTCCGCGGGGGCAAGTTCCAGCAGTTTTTTGCAGAAAGTCCCATAGGTTCCGATTGTGCGAAGCGAGGCAAGGGCCGGCTCGAGTAGCGGAGTCTTGAAGCAGGAAAAGTGAGTAAGGGTTTCACCGGGATTTCTGAAACCGCACATGGCAGTAAAGGGCGTGATCGCCATAATAATCTCGGGCTTATGATTGCTGTCCTTGTAATTTCTTTCGGGGGAAGTCAGTGGAATGCCCGATTCGTTTTCGCGCGCGTACCCCTCGGTAGCCTGCCTTTTTGACGGATGCACCTGCAGCGAAAGCGGGGATGCGGCGGAGAGAACTTTGAAAAGGAAGGGAAGGGTATTGCCGAAAAGGAGAAGCGCTTCTCTGCCGAGCGTGCTCTCGGGATCACGGGCGATAAACTGATCAAGCGGGACAAGTAAGCCGGCGCCGGCAGAATCGTTATTGGCAGAATCGTCTCCGGCTAACCTGCTGGGGAAAGAGGGATGTGCTCCCATCCAGAGTTCCGCCATGGGTTTGTGAGCCGGGTTCGGCAATCCGGTAAATCCGGAAATTCCATCGACAGATCCCCATGCATAGGGTTGTATTGAATTATCAAGGGTGTGGAATGGTTTCATGATGTTATGTGATTACCTGATCTATGCGGGATATCATGGCGAGAGCCATTTTTTCGGCCTCTACCAGGTCGATGGCGGTATTTTGCTCCGTCCGTTTCATTTTTTCTTTATATAATTCGTCCGCAAGCAGGATGCCCGCGATGATAGCGATTTTAATGGGTTCAGTGAGCCCCGAGGTTGTTTCGATCTGCGTGATTGTTTTTTTATAGTGACTGTACAAAGCGTTGAGGTATTCGGGTTTTTCGTCTGCTTGTATGGCAAAGGAGGAGCCAAGTAAATCAATCTGCAAAGATCCTTTTGCCATGGGGCCTCCCTTCGTCAGAAAATATCCATCTGACCGTCTGAAGAGGGCGGGCTGTCCCGGTTTTCTACTACGGGATTTTGCCACTCCGCGTTGATTTGTATGGATTCGCTTACGGGAAGCGCAGTGTTCTCTTCGGAAATGAGCTCCGCTGCAGAATCATCCGGTTCCTTTTGGGCAGATGGGGAGGATCGGATTCCATTTGCGTTCTCTGAAGACTGATACACGGAATCCTCGAATGCACTCAAACGGTCGAGTGCATTGAGAATTCCTTCTTCGATCCTGCCCTGGTCATCCTTGAAAGCTCGCACAAGGCCTTCAAGTTCATTTACACGTGTCTGTAAAATTGAAAGCTGTGAACGAACGTGTGTGTTTTCGGCAGTTAAAGACTGAATCTTCGTTACTGCCCTTTCCACACGATTTTCAAGGAGCCTGACCTGATCGAGATTAAGCATCTTATGCTCCTAGTGCATTTTTTGAAGTTTCGACAACGGCCTTGAATGCCGACGGATCTTCAATAGCCATATTTGAGAGGGCTTTGCGGTTGATGATAACACCAGCCTTGGTAAGCCCTTCAATAAAGCGAGAGTAGGATACACCTTCCGCGCGGACTGCAGCGTTGATACGTGTAATCCAGATGCTGCGCATATCGCCTTTCTTGTCACGGCGGCCTACATAGGCATGGACGAGAGATTTTACGACTGCATCTTTGGCTGCTTTGAAACTTGTTCCGCGGCGGCCGCGGAAACCTTTTGCAAGCTTTAAAATTTTCTTGCGGTGTTCTTTGCGTTTACTTCCATCTATAGCTCTTGGCATTTGACTTCTCCTGAAATAATATTAACCGTAGGGCAAGAGTTGCTTGCGGATTTTGGCTGAATCAGCCGCTGAAACAATACCTGAGTGCCGAAGATTTCGCTTCCGCTTTGTTGACTTCTTGGTCAGAATATGACGCAGGTTCATTTTCTTGTACTTAACCTTACCGGTTCCAGTGAAGGAAAAACGCTTTGCTGCGCATCTTTTGCTTTTCATTTTTGGCATAATACCACTACCTCATCATTTTTTTGCTTTGGGTGCAAGCGTCATGGACATAAAACGACCTTCCATTGCAGGGTGTTTTTCCATAACGAAGTCATCTCCAAGCTTGCTTAACACATCTTTAAGAACTACAAGACCAAGTTCCGTATGAGCCAGTTCGCGACCGCGAAACCGGATCGTTACTTTTACTTTGTCCCCGTCTGCAAGAAATTCCTTCACATGCTTTGATTTGAAATCTAGATCATGATCGTCGATTTTCGGCTGCATGCGAATTTCCTTGAGTATCTGCATTTTCTGTTTCTTTTTGGAATCACGGAGCTTTTTCTCCATTTCGAAACGGTATTTGCCATAATCAAGAATCTTGCAAGCGGGCGGATTTGCCTGCGGTGCAACTTCTACCAGGTCAAGACTAAGTTCACGTGCCATCTTAAGCGCTTCCAGAGTAGGGACAATACCCTTTTGTTCGCCTTGATCATCAATTAATCTAACCTCTCGTACACGAATTTGTTCATTAATTCGTAAACCTTTATTGTCCGCCAACGATCCCCCTTGTATGCAAACTTTTATATCTGCACGTTCTTAAGCAAAGTTACCTTAAGAATATAGCAAGGATTGATATTTTCTGTCAAGGCAAGCGCTGACCTTGCATAGTCCGGTTCTGTTGTGATATTTTACTTCCATGTATTTATTATTCTTTTTACTGGTTCCCGCCTCTTTTATCTATTATGAAGCCGGATGCCGCGACAGGGATACAATTGCAAATATCCTGGCTCTGTTTTCGGGACTTGCCGCCGGTTTGGTCATGCTTTTACTTGATTCCATCGTATTATCAATAATCCCGATGGATTCTTCTTCTTTTTGGTTGAAATTCACCGTTATCCTGCTCTCGGAGACCTGCATTCCGTATATCGGCGGCATAGCGATTCTGTTTTTTGTGCTGGACGCGCCCATCAAACAGCGGATTTCCAACATCAGACCGCAGTTATTCGGCATTGCAAGTATTTTTCTTCCTTATATGTTCTTTTCGAAGTATAACTTCCCGGATACCTGGGCGGTACTTTTATATCCGATGATGATTCTTTCCGTTCTTTTTCTTGCAGATTTTTTTATCGGCCGGTTTCTTTCCTCACATCCCGGCTCGGTTGACAACCTCGATTTCGTTATTTCCCTGATTCCCATCGTTGTCGCGATGATCTTGTCGGATGCGGCCAAAAGCCTCTGGTTCTTCTGTTTCCCTGCGTGGACTTTCATGATTTTAACTCTGCTCCTGATCGGTTCGTCGTTTTTCTTCCGGATGCTCAAATACCGGAAATAAAACTCGGAAACAATTCGACACAAAAAAAAAGCTATCCCGGATACATTTGTACCAGGATAGCTTTTTTATTTGTGCGCTCAAAGATATAGAAACTGCTTATGCGTGGTTGGCGCTGCCGAGAACGTTGATGTTCTTGTGCGCATAGAGCTTTTTGAGCTCATCGCGGGCTGGTCCCAGGTATTTTCTCGGATCAAATTCTTCCGGTTTGGTCGCAAAAACCTTACGGATGGCTGCGGTCATTGCAAGTCGTCCATCGGAATCGATGTTGATCTTGCAGACTGCGCTCTTGGCCGCCTTGCGGAGCTGTTCTTCGGGAATACCGACCGAGTTCGGCAGGTGTCCGCCGTACTGTTCGATTTCCTTGACGTATTCAACCGGCACCGAGGACGAACCATGTAGAACGATGGGGAAACCGGGAATGCGTTTTTCGATTGCTTCAAGGATGTCGAAGCGGAGCGGGGGAGGAATCAGAACGCCGTCTGCATTGCGCGTGCACTGGGCGGGGGTAAACTTGGTCCGGCCATGGCTGGTGCCGATGGAGATCGCGAGCGAGTCAACGCCGGTTTTCTTTACGAAATCTTCGACTTCTTCGGGCTGGGTGTAGTTGCTGTGTTCATGCGAGACTTCATCCTCGACGCCCGCGAGGACTCCGAGTTCTCCTTCCACTGTTACACCGTGCTTGTGGGCGTATTCGCATACTTTCTTGGTGAGGGCGACGTTTTCATCATAGGGAAGGTGAGATCCGTCGATCATGACGGATGAAAAACCGTTTTCGATGCAGTCGACGCAGAGTTCGAAGGTGTCGCCGTGATCAAGATGAAGGACTATGGGGATGTCGCATCCGAGCTCGTGGGCATATTCTACTGCACCGCGGGCCATATTGCGGAGGAGGTTGGAGTTCGCGTATTTGCGCGCTCCCGAGGAAACCTGCAGGATAACAGGTGATTTAGTTTCTACGCAGGCCATGATAATTGCTTGCATCTGTTCCATGTTATTGAAGTTATAGGCAGGAATTGCGTATCCACCCTTAACGGCTTTGGCGAACATGTCTTTTGTGTTTACAAGACCGAGATCTTTATAGCTGGTCATTTGGCGCTCCTTTATCGATAAAATACTTACTTAATTGTAAAGATATAGGGTATTTTGGTCAATACAATAAAATAAACGGTTTGACAAAGCGATACCTTCATCATATAATCATAAATGGCTATGTATTCTCCGATAAGTAGTATTAAAAAGGAGTTTGGGATGAAACAAGGCGGTTTAATCATCGCAAGCCTTGTCCTTCTGTTCACCCTATTTGTTTCGCCGGTGTCGGCACAACAAACCAGGTCAGTGAATTATGAAACGTATATTGTGGATAATTTTGATTCACCAGATACGGATTGGACATGGGTTGCTGCAGGAAGTAAATTTGTTACTAAAGGGTATCCCGTTCTGAAATTTTTTGACGGCATGCCTAACTCTATTCGTGTAACTCAGACTGACCCCAAAGGTGTATACAAGTACCTTGGAATGGATGTCAAGTTTGACCGCAAGGGTGATAACTGGGTCGACATAGTTCCTTTCAAGAAAGGATCCGACGGTAAAGACGCCCGATTTGAAATTCCCTTCAAGGGAAGAATTTCACGGCTGGATATGTGGGTTTGGGGCGCCAACTACTACTATGAACTCGAGATACTTGTCCGCGACTGCAACGGCCGGGTTTTTACCCTTCCGATGGGTCTTCTCAATTTCGAAGGCTGGAAAAACTTGTCAGTACTCATTCCTGCCAATATCCAGCAAAGTTCATCCTACCTTAACGGAATCCGCGTCATGTCTTTTATTGGCTTCCGCGTCCGTACCCGGCCGACCGAACGAGTAGACAGTTTCTATGTCTTCTTTGATCAGTTCAAGGCGCTCACGGATACTTTTTCGTCTTCTTATGACGGTTTCGAACTTGTCGGTGCACAATTTGACGGACAGAATAAGGAGAAAGGTCAATGAAAAAGGTAGTTTTCGGGGTACTCTGCTGCCTCCTTGCCGCTGGTGTCTTTGCTCAAGCCACCTCAGCTGATTTAAATATTGATGCTGCGAATCCAGCCCTTATCGGAACCGATTCAGCAGTTCAGAAACTGAAAGAAGTATCGATCGAAAAGTTTGAAAATGAAGGTACCTGGACTGTGGCCATGTCAGCAGATGAAGGTATTATCAAGGGTCGCCTTTTTGACGGTTCTCCTGCAGGAAAAAAAGCAATACCGGCCGAAGAAGGAATGAATATTCCCGATACCAAAACCTATGGTGTCCGAGTTGATTTTTTCCGCCGCGGCTACAATACCTTCACCATTTCAGCCGTAAAACCGATTGCGGTAGAAGGAATTGCGAAAACGGTGAGCGTGTGGGTAGTTGGAAGAAATTACAATCATACCATGAAGCTTGTTCTCGAAGATTACTGGGGAACACGGTTTGAACTGTATATGGGTAAACTGAATCATTCCGGATGGAAACTGATGACAGTTGCGATTCCCCCCCAAAACCCGGATGGAAAAGCCGGTATCATTCAAAAAGATTATCACTTCAGTACCGCGATGGGGCTGAAAATAGTGGGTTTCAAGATTGAATGCGATCCCGAGAATGCCTACGGCAGCTATTATATCTACCTTGATGATATGCGCGTTGTTTCGGATCTGTATGAAATGGAAGCACGTGATAAGGATGATATGTACGATAACTGGTAATCTGATTAAACGGATTATATAGTAGGTATATAGTAAAAGCCGCCCTTACCAGGCGGCTTTTTATTTTACTACGTGGTAAAAAAATGCGATTAAATGCGGAGTGAATGTGGAAACCTTGAATTTCGTTGAAGAAAACAAAAAAATTGAATTTTTAAAGAACATCTATTTTTACCATACCATGCCGGATGCATCCCTCCGCAAGATTTTGGCCTTGTGCTCGGAAAAGCGCTATGATAAGGGATCGGTGCTCTTCTTTGAGGATATGCCCGGGGACAGTTTTTTTGTCATACTTGACGGTGAACTGGAAATCTGGAAACGGTACGGCCAGACGGATGAAATCCTTCTCGGGGTAAGCGGGGTAGGGCAGCCTGTCGGCGAGATGGCTTTGATTGACGACCGCCCGAGGAGCGCAACCGTAAGGGCTCGCACTGCCGTTACCCTACTCGTTATTGAAGCGGCGGACTTTAATACTCTTTTGCTGACCGAAAACAGTATCTGCGTTACCCTCCTGCGCTCGGTTACGATGATGGTGCGCCGCTCAAATCAGGCACATATTGCCGATCTTGACCGGCAAAACCGCGAGCTCGCCGCAGCCTATTCCGAACTGAAGACTGCACAGGACGAACTGGTCAGCAAAGAACGGTTGTCCATCGTGGGACGTTTCTCGTCCCTGATCCTCCATGATATCCGAAATCCCCTGTCGGCGCTGAAGAGCAGGGTCGAGCTATTGGGTTTAAACCGGACTGATCCCACTTATTTTGAACAGGCAATTCAGAAAATCAACAGCGATATATCCCGAATGGAAACACTTGCGGCCGAATTTCTTGATTATGCCCGGGGTGAAATTCGCCTGCAGATGTCCATTTGCGATCTTTCGAAATTTTTTGAGCGTTTCAGGGATAGCATGGCCTTGAAGATAGAAAAGTCAGGCGTAAGGCTGATAATTGAAAACCATGTGGACAAGCCCGTGATCATCGATTCTGACCGAATGCTGCGGGTGCTGATCAACGCGGGAGAGAATGCATGCAAGGCAATGCCTTCAGGAGGAACAGTGTCTGTTCATGCGAACCTGGTTAATGAAAAGCTGGTTATCGAGGTTGTCGATACGGGAAGCGGCATGCCTCCTGATGTGCTTGATCATATATTCGAGCCTTTTTATTCTTCATCCCTTGCGGGAGGGACCGGACTGGGAATGAACATAATCAAGAATGTGGTTGATGCCCATCAAGGAAAGGTTTCAATCATGTCCGAAGAAGGATTCGGTACGCGCCTTATCATCGAATTGCCGGTGCTTATGTAGCGGATCTCCTGTAGAGATAGGCATTGCCTTTCTTTCCGGTCAGGTCGATGTTGCCGGTTTTGCGCAGTACCCAGGCCATATGACCCGCATTGTTTCCCGCTCCCGCTTTTTTCAGGTCGGCGACGGTAAAGGAATCCGGGACCGAAGGCGGAATCAGCTTGCCGTAATCGGCAATAGTGCAGAAATCCCGAGTCTCATGAATTTTAATCAGTTTTCGGTCATCCTTGCGGACTCCCTTCCGCCGCCATGAACCCGTCCCGTCAGACACGCGGATTTCAAGGATATCGGCAAAAACTACCGTAAGTGTCAGGTTTTCGCAGCAGAGCAAGTGATGTATTCCCGTCAATTCCCTGAACAGAGAAAATATCGTTCCGTGTTTCGGGCTTTTCCGCCGCGAGATCAAACTGCGGTCGGACGCGAATGTTTCGATATAGGTGTTTACCGCAAGCGGATACACCAATGTTACCTGATGGTTTTCGAGAAGTTTTTTTAATTTTACTTTGAGCTTTCCCAGATTCGCAGTCTGAATTTCGATAATGGAACCGTCTTCCGTTATTGCATCGCAGATGGAGCCTTCCAGCAGCACTTCTTTCCGCCCATTATCCCCGCAATAGTAATCCTTCAATTCCTCATGCAGGAGACTTTCATTCCATGTATTGATCATGTGTATTCGAGCAGTTCCATCGCGTTCAATTGTTCCAGAAAATACCAGGTCACGACCATTCCTTTGTCCTCGGCGGTTCGTTTTCTGCCGACATGATAGGCAATCATTCTGTTAGTGGGCAGCGGGAGATCGAGTGGATTCCCGTTTACGTCAACAATCTGGTTTAAGCTGAGCTGGTGCTCGATTTCCTGGGTTTCTCCCTCGGGAAAAACGATATGAAATTCATACAGGGTCATGATTTTACTATACCAATGGACTGATTTTCTGTAAACACATCCGTTTAGGTCTTTTTTGTAACTATTTTCGAAAAAGTGGTTGACAATCGGAATTTTGATGCTAGAATGGTGAGTAAGTGGAAAATAGTGGGAGAAAGTAGAAAAAAGTGGAAGCAGGATTGTTGACCGGGGAATATAGAAATACGCTGGACGAAAAGGGACGCATAATGTTCCCGGTCCGGCTGCGTTCAGAACTTCCCGGCTCCGTGCTTATCCTGACCCGCGGATTGGACCGCTGTTTGTGGCTTTTTTCGCCCGAGCAGTGGAAAGCCCTTTCCGACAAGGTGATGGAATCTGCTTCCCTGTTCCAGGCCAAGTCCCGATCGGTGCTGCGCCGGCTTGTAGCTCCTGCCCAGGAAGTAGAGATTGACAAATCGGGCCGGGTTTCCATACCGCAGAGCCTGCGTGAATACGCCGGACTCGGCAAAGATTGTGTGTTTTTGGGCATCAACAAGTACTTTGAGCTGTGGGATTCAGAAGAATACGAGAAATATTTGGGGGAAAGCGAGGCGGATTTTCGTGAGGCCACCGAGGGTCTCGGCTCGATCTGTCTTTAGAAACTATGGAAATAATTCATACTTCTGTTTTGTTGCAGGAAAGCCTTTCTCTTCTCGCTCCGGAAAAACCGAACGCCCTTATGATCGACGGCACCCTGGGAGAAGGCGGTCATTCGGAAGCTTTCCTTACCGCTTATCCTGATCTCCGTGTTATCGGCATTGACGCCGATATCCGCATCCAGGCACGCGCAAGGGAGCGACTCAGTCCGTTCGGCGAGCGCATCTGTTTCTATCCCGGCTGGTCAGATACTTTTTTTGAGGAATACCCGGCCGAGGAAAAAAAGCCGGACATCATTTTGATGGATCTCGGCATCTCGCTCTTTCATTATGAAAAATCGGGCAGGGGTTTCAGTTTCAGGTCCGATGAGCCCCTGGACATGCGCCTTGATCCCCTATCAGGAGAGAGCGCGGCGGACATCGTCAATACCATGAAGGAAACTCCCCTGGCGGACCTTATATATCAATTCGGCGAAGAGCGTTACTCAAGGCGCATCGCAAAAGCAATTTGCGAAACCCGCACCTCTTCAAAATTCGTGACTGCGCGGGCCCTTGCCGACTGCATTTATTCGGCTGTCCCGGCTGACTACCGGCACGGTCGCATCCATCCCGCGACAAAAACATTTCAGGCACTCCGCATAGCCGTCAACGAAGAACTTACGCGCCTTCCGCGCCTTCTGAAAATCGCACTGGACGTGCTTGCCCCCGGCGGCAAGTTCGGCGTCATCACCTTTCATTCGCTTGAAGACAGGATCGTGAAAAATTATTTCAGAATGATGAGTAAAGCCTGTATTTGTCCTCCCGAAGTGCCGATATGTAATTGTGGAGGACGGGCGAAGGTCGAACTTTTGACGCGAAAGTCCATTTCCCCGTCCGATGCAGAGATTGCCCTCAATTCTCCTTCGCGCAGCGCGCGATTGCGGGTGGTACGAAAAATCGCGTATGGAGATTTGAAATCATGATTAAAAATGTCGGTGTTGTCCTGCTTACCCTTGCGATACCTCTCGCTCTTTTTGCGACCGTCTGGCAGACAAGCCGGTATACCGCCCTCGAAAATGAAGTAAGCCGGATGGACAAAGAGCAATATGAAGTAATCACGCTCAACAAGAGACTGATTTCGGGGATTTCGGTGCTTTCCACCCCCGAGCGGATTGAAAGGGTAGCGGTCCAGGATCTGAGGATGCGCAAGGCCTTTCCGTCGGAAATCATGCGCATAGAATTGAAAAAGGGGGAACTCGGTGGCTGAGTCTTCCCTGCTCATGACAACTGCGCAGCTGACTGATTCCGTTTCCGGGGACTGTCTGTGCGACTATACCCGACAGAATGGATTCACCTCCGTAGCAACCGACAGCCGTAACGTGCTGCCGCTTTCGCTTTTTATACCTCTGCGCGGAGAAACGCAGGACGGCCATTCCTATATCCCGAAGGCTATGGAAATGGGCGCAGTCATTGTGCTCGCGGATAAAGCCCATGCCCTTGCCGCAGCGGATCAGCTAAGAACTCTCGGAAAAAAATATAACGCATGCGTCATCATCGTTGAAAACAACCTCCATGCCCTGCAGGATGCGGCGCGAACTTATATATCTTTTTTCCCGAATCTCTTGAAAATAGGCATTACGGGATCAAGCGGAAAAACCACGACAAAAGAAATTACTGCTTCTATATTCGCTCAAAAATATTCCGTGGTAATGAACGAGGGAAACCTGAATTCAGAAACCGGCTTGCCCCTGTCCGTTTTCAAGATCAGGGCCGAACATGAGGCGGGAATATTCGAGCTCGGCATGAACCGAAGGGGCGAGATTGCGGAAATTGCCCGGGTGCTTTCTCCGTCGCTCGCTCTTATCACAAACATCGGAACTGCCCATATCGGAATTCTCGGCACACAGCAGGCGATAGCTGAAGAAAAAAAAGAAATATTTTCATTTTTTGATTCCGACGGCTTGGGTTTTATACCCGAGGGCGATCCCTGGTACGAATTCCTTTCGATCGTTCCCTCAGGAAAAATCCGTCCCTACGGTCCGTCGACGACAGAAGGTTTTGAAGGCTCGGAAAGTCTCGGTATCGACGGGACGCTCATCCATTACAAAGGCAAGAACATCCGTTTTGCCCTGCCGGGGGAATACAATCTGCGGAACGCCCTTGCCTCGATAAGCCTGGCGCAAAGCGCGGGCGTGACGCCGGAGCAAATCAAGGACGGTATAGAAAGGGTCCAGCCCCTCTTCGGCCGCACACAGGTAATTCACGGCGAGATTACGATACTCATGGACTGCTACAACGCGAATCCCGACTCGATGGAAAGCGCCCTTGAATTCTGCATCGATGTCGAATGGAGCGGGAACAAGATTTACGTGCTCGCCTCCATGCTCGAGCTCGGGGACGAGTCAAGCGCTGCGCACGCCAAAATTTGCCGCATCGCGTCAAAATCGGGAATGGGCACCTTCTATCTCTTCGGAGAGGATATGATAGCCGCCGGACGCAGCACGGAGTGGGGCAAGACTGACGTTTCGTTCTGCGCCTCAATTGATGAGCTTTCTTCAGCCCTTTCCGCGAAGGCCAAACCGGGCGATCTTGTGTTTCTGAAAGGATCCCGGGGAATGGCCCTTGAACGCGTATGCCCGGTACTGACCGGACGCTCCGATACGGGTAACTGTCATGGATAAAAAAATGTTCATTGCAGAAAAAAATAAAACGCCCGAGAAATTCGACATTCCCTTCGTCCTGCTCGTGCTACTCCTGTGCGGCATCGGGATGATCACTCTGTACTCGGGTTCCCTTGCGCAAGCTGCGCGTCTTTTCGGCGATCCCCTGTACTTTATCAAGAGGCAATTCATCCTCATGGTCATCGGCGTCGTTGCCCTTCTGGTGCTGGCCTCTGTCAACCTTGAAAAACTTCGCGCCCAATTGCCCAAGATCATCATAGTCACTCTGGTTCTATCGGTTCTGCCCTTTATACCAGGCATCGGTATTTCAAAAAACGGCGCCTCGAGATGGATCGCCATCGGCAGCAATACCTTCCAGCCGTCCGAGCTGATCAAGCTGGTGCTGGTTTTCTTTTTGGCAAATCTTTTCGCAAAAAAATATGACCGGCTCGACCAGCCTGACGTTTCAGTCTATCCGGGCGCCACAATGAGCTTCGTGTTCATCACTCTTGTGTATCTCCAGAATGATTTTTCGAAATCACTGTTCATACTCGTGATAGCCCTCATCATGTTCCTTATCGCCGGCGTCGACTTGCGCTGGTTTTTCAAACTCTGCCTGATTTCGATTCCTTTCGTCGCCTTGATGATACTCACCAAGGAATACCGGGTTGAGCGCATCATCTCCTTTTTCCATCCTGATCGGGATCCTCTTGGAGCCGGTTACCAGGTCAATGCAGCCCTTGACGCACTCCGCGAGGGCGGGTTCTGGGGCCGAGGGCTTGGCAACGGAATAAAAAAAATATCGAGCATTCCCGAAGTCCAGTCCGATTTTATTTTTGCCGTATGGGGCGAGGAAATGGGGTTTTTTGGCGTGTGCGGGTATTTCATCATGCTGCTCGCTTTTTCAATTCGGGGTTTTATCGTCAGCCTCAAATGCACCGACCGTTTCAGGAGCCTTCTCGGTTTCGGGTGCACGTCGACCATACTTATTCAATCGCTGATGAACTGCGGAGTCGTGGTCCGCTTTTTTCCCGCAACCGGAATACCTTTGCCGTTTTTTTCCTCCGGCGGTTCCTCTCTTCTGATTACATTGTGTTTATGCGGATTGATTATAAACGTTTCGCGCTGGAAGACAGAAAGGGAGATACAAAATGTTTGAGGCATATGTAGTCGAAAATACGAAGACTGTTCGGTCGGAGGATTGGAAACCGTATCTTTTGAAAATCCTGATAGGCGTGCTTATTGTGTTTCTTCTCGCGGAATTGTCTTTTTATGTGATCGTGGTTCCGACCACATCGAAAATAAACCTGATCCTGAAGGGTGCTCCCGACATCGGCTATGATGAATTGTGCTCGATAGCGGGACTGTCGGGACTAGAAAAATGGATAGATTTCAACTCGGCCTCAACTGCATCACGCCTTGCGTCAAATCCCCTATTCGAATCTGTAATTGTAGAAAAAACATTCCCGGACCGGGTTACCATCTCTGTAATCGAAAGGGTGGCCGTTGCCGTGGCCTTCGGAAAAATCAATGGACGGACTGTTCCTCTTGAAATAGACCGTTCCGGTGTAGCTTTCCGAATCGGTTCCCTCACCGCCGGGGCAAACCTTCCCCTGATTACAGGCCTCACCTTCGAAAATCCTGTTCCCGGAATGCGTCTTCATGCGTCACTCAAGCCCCTTTTGGAGCAGTTATCAAGCCTGGAAATGAAGAATCCGGTGCTTCTTTCGTCGATTTCCGAGATTAAAATTGAAAGTAAAACATACGGGGGCTATGATCTTGTAGTGTATCCCGTTCATACTCCGGTGCGTGTTCGTACCGATAAGGCGTTGAATGAAGATGCATTACAGTATATGATGCTTGTATTGGATGTGGTAAAGGATCTCTCGCTCAATATCGACGAAATCGATATACGGGCGGGGACCGTCGCATACAAGCTTAAGGGGGAGCAGCTTTGAGTGACGTCGTAGTTGGACTCGATATTGGAACCAGCCGGATCCGTGCCGTGATCGGAGAATATTCCGAAACAGGCGTTTTTCAGATTACCGGGGTAGGCACGAGTCCTTCGACAGGTTTGCGCAAAGGTGTCGTCGTCAATATTGAAAATACCGTCCGCTCCGTTTCCCAGGCTATTGAAGCCGCCGAAATGATGTCCGGAATAGAAGTTACGCGCTGCATGATCGGAATCGGGGGCACTCATCTGGACGGGCTCAATTCCCGCGGCGTGGTTGCGGTTACCGGAAAGGGCAGGGATAACCGCGAAATCGGCCAGGAAGACATCAACAGAGTGATAGACGCCGCGAAAGCCGTCGTTATCCCGATGGACAGACAAGTCATCCACGTAATCCCGCAATCATATATCGTAGACGAACAACGCGGCGTAAAAGATCCCCGGAACATGATCGGGGTTCGGCTCGAGGCTGAAGTACACATCATCACCGGTTCGGTGACCTCAGTGCAGAATATGGTTAAATGCGTGAACCGGGCCTCCCTGACCGTCGACGAATACATGTTCCACGGCCTTGCTGCCGTTAAATCCGTCATGACCGAGGAAGAGCGCGAGCTCGGCTCAATCCTGATCGATCTCGGCGGCGGAACTACGGACGTCCTTATCATGGCGGACGGCGCCCCTCTTTTAACCGCAGTGCTTCCGGTCGGCGGGATTCAGGTAACAAATGATATTTCAATCGTTAAGGGCATTTCCGTCGAGACTGCCGAGCGTATAAAAATGGATGCCGGCTGCTGCTGGCTGCCCCTCATAGAAGAAAACGAGGAAGTCATTCTGCCGGGCGTGGGCGGAAGACCACCTGTGGTGATACCCCGCTCGGAAATCTGCGAGATCATACAGCCGCGGATGGCCGAGATATTCACCATGATCAAGGAAAAAATCGCTCCCGTCACGCGTTCAAGACAGCTTTCGGGCAATCTCGTAATCACCGGCGGCGGAGCCCTCCTCCCCGGCGTGGTCGAGCTTGCGACCGAAATATTCAACACCCAGGCAGTTCGGATAGGCATTCCCGGAAACTTCGGCGGTCTCACCGGCGAATACCGGAGTCCGGACTACGCGACCGTCCTTGGTCTTGTCCTGAAAGCGTATGAACAGAGGAGCGTTGAAGCTCCCGTGCAGGGTTCCCGCGAACATGCGGAAAAACCGGTTATCGGCCGTATCAAACTCTGGTTAAAAGAATTTTTTTAGAAAATTATATGTATATATAACAAGATGTCGGTCAGTTTTTTCTGGGAGGGGAAAACTTATGAACTATGAAGTACTCCAGCACAAAGAAATAAGCCCCACGGTTATCAAGGTAATCGGAGCGGGCGGCGGCGGATCGAACGCGGTTAACCGCATGATGGCTGCCGGCTTGAAAAATGTCGATTTTCTTGTAGCAAATACCGACCTGCAGGCATTGAACTATTCCAATGCGCCGATGAAGCTCGCGATAGGCTCGAAGCTTACCGGCGGACTTGGCGCCGGGGGAAAACCCGAAGTGGGCGAAAAAGCCGCCATGGAAGACACAGAAAATATCGCGAATGCGATCCGCGGCGCCGATATGGTTTTTATCACCGCGGGAATGGGCGGCGGAACCGGAACCGGGGCAGTCCCCGTCATCGCGCAGGTTGCCCGTGAACTCGGGGCCCTTACCGTAGGCGTCGTGACCAAGCCCTTCGATTTCGAGGGAAAGGTAAAACAGCGCCTTGCGGAAGAAGGCATCGCGAAACTCCGCAAATCCGTCGATACCCTTATTGTTATCCCGAATCAGCATTTACTCAAGCTCGTGGACAGACGCACACCAATCAAACAGGCCTTTATCATGGCCGATGACGTGCTGCGTCAGGCAGTTCAGGGAATATCGGATCTTATCACCCATCCGGGCATCATCAATATCGATTTTGCCGACGTCAAGACCACCATGGAAGGGCAGGGCGACGCGATAATGGGTATTGGAATGGGCGAAGGCGATAACCGCGCCGTAGACGCCGCCACGGACGCCATAAACAATCCCCTTCTCGAGGATTCCCATATCGAGGGAGCCAACCATATTCTGATCAACGTGACCGGAAACGAGGATCTGACCCTGCTCGAGGTCGAGGAAATCATCAAGATTGTCACCGCTAACGCAGATCCCGACGCGCTGATCATTTACGGAACCGCGACGGATAATACAATGGGCGACAAAATCAGCGTCACCGTCATCGCGACCGGATTTATTTCCTCAACCTACCAGGTTGCCGCAGACCGCATCATCGCGGGTTCTCATTCAGAAAAACCGAAAAACAGCGATTCCGGCGACTTCATGACCGGAACCGAATGGAAGCAGTGGAACGAACGGACTCAGAAAACAGTGACGGGACTCGGAACCCGGAACAGTACCGGCGTGTCGCTTCAGCCGGTTATCTCTCCCGCGGCCGGCGATGATCTCGACACCCCCACCGTCGTCAGAATGCAGCAGCAGAAGGCGCAGAACTGAATTCCCGATTGGTAAGGTCATTTTACGCATTCCTCGTTACCGGGGAAGCCAAATCGGCCCTGACGGCCGGCACTTACGCCGGTACCGTCAACCAGTTTCTTCTTTCCCTTGTTCCCTCGAATACGGCGGTCGAAAAAGCGCAGACCGCCGACTGCGTCCGCTTTATCATCGAGCGCTCCGTAAGCGGTGCGGGCGGAAAAACCCTGGCGCGCGACATTGCGGCTCTCAGATCCTTTTTCCGCTATCTGGTCATGGAGCATCTCCGCGCCGACAATCCCGCCGACGCCCTTGAAAGTCCTTCGCGCGAAAAGAACCTCCCGCGGGTACTCTCTCCCGAACAGGTCGATACCTTTCTGTCGGCAATCGCAATGGACACGCCGAACGGGGTCCGCGACCGCGCGCTTTTCGAGCTTGTGTATTCCTGCGGCCTGCGCGTCAGCGAAGCCGTTTCCCTCTCTCTTTCCGATGTCCATTTCCGCGAAGGACTGATTCTGGTCAAGGGCAAGGGCGACAAGGAGAGGATGGTTCCTTTCGGCGAGGAAGCGAAAAAATATCTCGTTCTGTATCTTGATGAATCGCGGAAAATCCTTTCCGGAAATAAAACCTCAACCGCCCTTTTCCTGAACAACAGGGGAACGCGTTTGACCAGGAAGGGTATCTGGAAAAGATTCCAGGATATCGAGGCGCTCTCGGGGATAGAGGCAAAAGTGCATACCCTGCGCCATTCTTTCGCGACGCATCTGCTCGCCGGCGGCGCCGACCTCCGTTCTGTCCAGGATCTTCTCGGTCATGCAGATGTTTCGACAACCCAAATATATACGCATATAGAAAATGAGGCCCTGCAGTTATACCATGCGGAATTTTTCGACAATTTCAAGCCGGAAAACCGCAATTGAATGATAATATATCCGGGAGGCTATAATGAAAATAATTTCCAGTGTATCTGCCTGCGTTCTTCTTTCCGCCCTGATCCTGTCCTGTAAACCCGATATCAATACCATCAAGCGCATCCAGTCACTCGAGGAAGGCGTCCAGAATCCCACCACAATCGAGGAATTGACCGATGCAATCAAAAAATACGAAGGCAGGGCCGATGACCTCGTGACTGCAGAAACACGCATCGGTTCATGGTACAAGATACTTGCCTCCAAATATCTCGATCAAAAAATGTACGGGAAGGCCCTCAAGAGCTACCAGTCAGCCGTGGAATACTATCCCACGAACCAGACTCTGTATTTCTATATAGGCCTCTGCGCCGGCTACATGGCGAAAGCCTCCCTCGATTTTGAGGCGACCGGGAAAACAGCCGAACGCGACCGCTATTTTGCCCTTGCCGAGTCGGCTTATCTCCGCGCGATCGAGCTCAATCCCGGTTACGCGCGCGCTCTGTACGGCCTATCCGTGCTGTATGTGTTCGAGTTGAATGCCCCCGCAAAGGCGATTCCGTATCTCGTGCGGGTGCTCGACATAGAGAAAAAAAACTTCGACGCCATGTTTTTGCTTGCCCGTGCGGACTGGGCGACGGGTGCTACCGATGCCTCAGTGTCGATGTACGACCAGATTATCAAGCTTTCGAGCGACCAGGCGCAAAAGGATAACGCCGAAAAAAACAAAGCGCTCGTACTTCAGAATTCCTATGGGAAACCCTGATTTACTCCTCGCTCTCGCACGATGCACCTTTCTCACTTGTGCCGAAAAACAATTTTTTGCGGAAAACCTTGACAATCTTGAATCCCTTACAGTACTTTCAATAGAAGACATCAGCATATCCGTGGGCCGCGTCGTCCATACCCGCTGCTGGAAACCGGAAATCCTGGGTGAATTGGTTCTTCGTGATCTTGAAATCATGGATAAATTCGATATTCACTGGGTTCCGATCAACTCTTCAGGATATCCGCCTCTGCTTCGGGAACTGCATGATTCCCCCTTTGTCCTGTTTTGGCGGGGCATTCTTCCCGATCCTGAGAGGCCCCTAATCGCGATTGTCGGGACCAGAAGTCCAACCGGCGATGGTTCCCTCGAAGCCGCGCGTCTCGGCAGGGACTTTGCGGAAGCCGGCATTCCGGTCATTTCGGGGCTCGCCTCCGGAATTGATGCCTGGGCTCATCGGGGAAACGTTGAGGGCGGGGCTAAGTCTGTCGCAGTGCTTGCCTGCGGATTGGATCAAATCTATCCGCGCAGCAACAGGTATCTTGCTTCCGCGCTGCTTGAAGGCGGCGGCTGTCTGATGGGAGAGTATCCCCCGCTCGAGAGTCCGCTCCGGTACCGTTTTCCTCAGCGGAACCGGATCATTTCCGGCCTTGCCCGGGCGGTCATTGTGGTGGAAGCTCCGGAAAAGTCAGGAGCCCTGATTACTGCGGATTTTGCCCTCGAACAGGGGCGGGATCTGTATGTCGATAAAAACACTCTCGATAACTGCCGAAGCGCAGGAGTGCGGAAACTGTTCGAGCAGGGAGCCCCTGCCGTTTCCTCCGCCGCCGAGATTCTTGAAGAGTGGGGATATGCGGGAGACGCCTTGAACGGCCGGATTGCCGGCGGCAGCGCAAAAAGCGGCGGCAGCGCAAAAGCCGGCATGTCAATTTCTGCTTCAATCGGCAGACAGCTGGCATTCGATTTCAGGAATGAATTAGCCCTTCGTCAGCGAAAAGGTTAAGGATTATACAGGAGTACTTATATGGCCTTGAAAAAGGTGACGAAGAAAAAGAAAGAAGACACCAAGACTACCCTGGTGATTGTTGAGTCTCCTGCGAAAGCGAAAACTATCGAAAAATATCTGGGCAGCCGTTATATCGTGAAGGCTTCCATGGGACATTTGATAGATCTGCCCAAGTCCCGCATCGCGATAAATACCGAAGATGATTTTCAACCCGAATATATTACTGTCCGGGGACGGGCCAAGCTCCTGAAGGAACTGCAGGGAGACGCGAAAAAATCCCGCGAAGTACTGCTGGCAAGCGATAATGACCGCGAAGGGGAAGCCATAGCCTGGCACCTGCGGAATTCAATACAGGCAAAATACCCTGTGCCGATACACCGTATCGTGTTCAATGAAATCACGCCCCAGGCAATCAAGGAAGCGGTTCTTCATCCCATGGAAATCGACGAGTCGAAGGTAAACGCGCAGAAAGCGCGCCGCGTCCTTGACCGCCTGGTAGGATACAACCTGTCGCCCCTCCTGTGGAAAAAAGTAAAAAACGGTCTGTCTGCCGGGCGCGTGCAGTCGGTCGCGCTCCGCCTGATATGCGAACGCGAGGCAGAGGTTGAAACCTTTATTCCCGAGGAATACTGGACCCTTGACGCCGATTTTCAAAAGGGACGGAACGAATTTACGGCGCAGCTGGTGCAGTACCGCGGCGAAAAGCCCCTGCTCTGCAACGAGGAATCGGTTCAGAAAATAATTGCGGAAATACAGGGCAGCGAGTGCGAAATAAGTGACATCAAGACAGTCGAGAAAACGATCAAGCCGAAAGCCCCGTTCACCACATCCAAGCTTCAGCAGATGGCGGCGAATCGTCTGGGGTATACCTCGAAGAAAACCATGCAGATTGCCCAGCAGCTGTACGAGGGCATCAACATCGGAACCACGCGCGTCGGACTTATCTCCTACATGCGAACCGACTCGGTCCGCATATCACAGGTTGCCCTGGACGAGGTTCGCGAGTGGATAGGCGCGAAATATCCCGCGGAGCTCCCGGCCGAAGTGATCGAATATTCCGTCGAGAAAAAAGCACAGGACGCCCATGAGGCTATCCGACCCACATACGTAAAATATACCCCGGAATACGTGAAGGAATTTTTGACGCGCGACCAGCTCCGCCTTTACACGATAATTTGGGAACGCTTTGTCTCGAGCCAGATGACGAGCGCGCGGAGCCGGACCTTCAGCATCGATATCTCCGCCGGCGAGGCGATCTTCAGAATTTCGGCCACGCGGATTTTTGAAAAGGGTTTTTACAAGGTGATTAAAACTCTTGTCTCGAAAGAAGAAAAGGAAAAACCGCTGCCGGACTTGAAGCTCGGCGAAAAACTCAATTCAAAGGGTTTTCATCCGGAACAGCACTTTACCCAGGGGCCTGCGCGTTTTACCGACGCTTCCATCGTGAAAACCCTCGAGGAAAAGGGCATAGGACGGCCTTCAACCTATGCACCCATCATATCCGTACTGCTTGAGCGCTATTACGTTACCCGGTCAAACAAACAGCTGGTTCCCACTCAGCTCGGGCGCATCATCAATGAGATGCTCGTCGAGAATTTCAGCAATATCATCGATGTCAATTTTACCGCAAAAGTGGAAAACGAACTCGACCAGGTTGAGGAAAACCTCATAGAGTGGCCGAGCATGATCAGTTCCTTTTACGCGCCCTTCAAGAAAAAAGTGGACGACGTGATGGAAAACCTCGACAGCATGAAGGGACGCCTTGATGAGTCAACCGACTATATTTGCGAGCTTTGCGGAAAGCCGATGCTGAAAAAGCTGGGCCGTTTCGGGTTTTTCCTTGCGTGCTCGGGCTTTCCCGCATGCCGGAATACCCGCTCGATTCCGCTTGCCAAGTGCCCGCGGCCGAATTGCGGAGGAGAAATCGTTTCCCGCCGCACAAAGGGACGAGGAAAAGAATTTTTCGGATGCAACAATTATCCCGAGTGCGATTTTATCAGCCACTATAAACCGATCAACGCGAGCTGTCCGAAATGCGGACAGTTCCTGGTCGAGAAATATGACAAGAAAAACGGATCGTTCAAGTCATGCATCAATCCCGAATGCGACTACCTGCACACGCAGGAGGAACCAGTCGAGATCGTCTCAGATCCGGAAGGGGACGGGGAAGAATGAACAGATATTTCGAGGAATACCTGTCGTATATCTCCGGTGTCCGCAGCCTGTCTCCGCGGACGACCGAAAGCTATCGCCGGGACCTCGTTCTGTTTGACGCCTACCTGAAAACCTCCCCCTTCGACGCGGATATTTCCGATATCCGCCTTTTTTTGGCCTCCCTCGGACGCGAGGGGTATCAGGCCTCCAGCATGAACCGCCTTCTGGCTTCGATCAGGGGCTTTTACCGGTACGCCGTTCATTTCGGCCTTTGCACCGACAATCCCTCTTCTTCGGTGCGGAACCTGAAAATGCCGAAAAAACTTCCGCATTTTTTATTTTCCGAAGACGCGGAGGCCTTTTGCGCTTCCCCGGGAAACAACGAGAATTCCACAAAGAGCCTGTGGCCGCTCCGGGATACGGCCCTTTTATCCGTTCTGTACTCGACCGGGTGCCGCGTTTCCGAAATTGCCTCCCTTTCCATGCAGGATATGGACGCGCAGTTTACCTCCGCGATCGTGCGGGGAAAGGGAAACAAGGAGCGCAAGGTTTTTTTTTCGACTGATGCGCGGAAGGCGCTTGCCGCATACCTTGCAGAACGAAAGGCTTGCCTCGACACTCAGCAGGAAAAAAAAACGGTGCATGCACTTTTTTTGTCAAAACGCGGGAACCCCCTTTCGGTGCGTGGCATCCAGTTTATCCTCTCCCGTTATTCCGATTCCAACACGAGCCTTCAGCATCTTTCTCCCCATGCGCTCAGGCATACCTTCGCTACGACTCTCGTCAGCCGGGGCGCGGATATCAGGATCGTGCAGGAACTGCTCGGTCACGCGAGCATTTCCACCACTCAGAGATATACGCACGTAACGCAGGAGCGTTTGAACAAACTATATCACCAGGCGCATCCCCATGGATAAAGGAACACTCTCATGAAACTACCGAAAATTCGCAGTACCACGGTTATCGCCGTGCGCAGGAACGGCCGCGTCGCGATGGCAGGCGACGGACAGGTCACGATGGGCGAAACCATCATGAAGCCGAACGCGCGAAAGGTTCGGAAAATTTATGACGGCAGGATCCTGACCGGTTTTGCCGGCGCCACCGCGGATGCATTTACCCTGCTCGAGAAATTCGAGATCAGGATCAAGGAATACGCGGGGGATATTACCCGTGCATCCGTTGAGCTCGCGAAGGACTGGAGGACGGACAAGGCGCTCCGTAACCTGCAGGCCCTGCTTTTAGTCGCAGACAAGGAAAAGACGCTGCTCATTTCCGGAACCGGCGACGTAATAGAGCCCGCTGACGATGTGCTTGCCATCGGCTCCGGCGGGAACTACGCCTATGCCGCGGCCCTCGCATATCTAGACGCGACGCAGCTGTCCGCACTGGACATCGCGCAGAAAAGCCTCGAGATCGCCGGGCGCATCTGCATATACACCAATGATCATATCCTGGTTGAGGAGCTTTGACCGAAATGGAAATACTTGAATCCCTGACACCGAAGGCAATTGTCGCCGAACTTGATAAATACATCATCGGGCAGCACAAGGCGAAGCGGGCCGTAGCCATAGCACTGCGCAACCGTACGCGGCGGCTCAAACTCGCCGAGGACGTCCGGGACGAAATTGCCCCGAAGAATATCCTTATGATAGGACCGACAGGAGTCGGCAAGACGGAAATCGCGCGGCGGCTCGCGAAACTGAGCGGGGCGCCGTTCATCAAGGTGGAGGCGACAAAATACACCGAGGTAGGCTATGTCGGCCGGGATGTCGAGTCAATGATCCGCGATCTCATGGCAGTCGGCTATACGATGGTGAAGACCGAGATGCAGGGAACCCTGCGCGGAGAAGCCGAGAAAAAGACCGAGGAAACCCTCCTGGACCTCCTGCTTCCGGGTGTGAAAAAAAATAATTCTGCCGATCATATTCCCCCTTTTCCCATGGGAAGCGATTCCCCGGATATCGGCTTTCTGCCCCCGCCGGCGGCTGAAAGCGATCAGGGTGCGAACCAGACCCGCGAGAAATTCCGCGTCATGCTCCGCGACGGAAAGCTTGAGGACCGCATCGTCGAGGTGCAGATACAGAAAAGCGGCATGCCCTCATTTGAGGTGTTCGCGGGCTCATCCAACATGGAAGACCTCGAGATGAGCGTGGCCAATATCACCAACATGATAACCGGCGGAAAATCCAGGCGCAAATCGGTGACCGTGGGCGAGGCGCGCAAGATTATCATGGCGGAGCAGCTGGACAAGATCGTCGATCACGAAAAGATCACTGAAGAGGCGAAGAACCGCGTCGAGCAGATGGGGATAATCTTCATCGACGAAATCGACAAGGTAGCCAACCGGAGCGAGCGTTCGGGCGGCCAGGATGTCTCCCGCGAGGGCGTGCAGCGGGATATACTTCCGATCGTGGAAGGTTCAAATGTGACGACCAAATTCGGTGTGATTGACACAACTCATATTCTGTTTATCGCGGCGGGAGCCTTTAATATTTCAAAGCCGAGCGACCTCATTCCCGAGCTTCAGGGACGTTTTCCCCTTCGGGTCGAGCTTGAGTCCCTGAATGCCGCCGATTTCAAGCGCATCCTGCTCGAGCCGAAAAACGCCCTGACCCGGCAGTATATCCAGCTCCTTTCAACTGAAGGAGTGACGATCAGCTTTACGGACGACGCCATCGACCGTATGAGCTTTTTGGCCGCGGAGGTGAATTCCCGGATGGAAAATATAGGAGCGAGAAGGCTCCACACAATCATGGAAATGCTGCTTGAGGACATATCCTTCAACGCGAGCGATATGGCCGGTCAATCAGTCGAAATAACGACCGCGTATGTGGACGAAAAACTCAATGGTATCGTGCGGGATCAGGATCTTTCCAGGTATATTCTTTGAAAAGGCTTAATTGAATTCATTTTATGCCGAAAATAGAGGGGTAGGGAGTTTAAAATGAACAGTTTTTCCAGAACGACAGACCTTCTGCATCGCGCAATGGACGTGAGCACACTCCGATACACCACCTCGGCGAACAATCTTGCGAATTCGGGCGTTCCGAATTTCAAGCGCACAGATATAAATTTCGAATCCGAACTGAAACGCGCCCTTGATTCCGAGACAAACGCGAAGGGGCAGTTTCAACTTGCCACCACGAATGACAAGCATATCAAGTCGAACGGCGTCATCGATTACCGCACGATCGAGCCGAGACGGGTTCTTGACTACACGACAAGCGCAAAGGCGAACGGAAACAACGTGGATCCCGAACAGGAAGCCATGGATCTGCTGCGCGTCCAGCTGAATTACCAGATGCTCACCCAGTTGACGAGTTTCGAGTTCACACAGGCAACTTCAGTCTTAAAATAGGTAGGGGGGAATAATATATGGGCCTTTTCACCAGCATCAATATAGCGGCTACCGGCATGAGCGCGGAGCGCCTCCGCACCGACGTGATATCGGACAATATCGCCAATGCATCAACGACGCGAACCCAGGACGGCGGCGCGTTCAGACGCAGCCGCGTCATCCTTTCGCAGAAAGAAAACGGCATCGACTGGCGAAATCCCTTCGTGCCGGAGAATTTAGACCGCGGAAACGGGGGCGGCGTGAAGGTTATGGGCGTCGAAAAGGACAATTCCGAATTGCGCCTGGTATACGACCCGACTCATCCTGACGCCATTCAATCGGGACCAAAAACCGGATATGTCGAATATCCGAACGTAAATATCGTAACGGAAATGGTCGATCTGATATCGGCATCCCGCTCGTACGAGGCCAATTCATCAGTCATTCAGGGTTCGAAAGAAATGTTCATGAAAGCGCTGGAAATCGGGAGATAATAAATGAGTATAACGCCTGTTACCGTAGATAATTTCCGCTCAACGATGGTTTCGAATACCGACATGATCGATACGGCCTCCCGGCCGGAAACGGCGAGCTTCGAGCAGACACTGCTCGCGGCTTTCGACAAGATGAACGAAAAGCAGCAGACGACCGATGCGCTCGCAAAGCAGATGATCGTAGATCCCGAATCGGTTGACGTGCATGATGTGACGATAGCCATGGCCGAGGCCAACCTTTCATTAAAAATCGCACAATCTGTCATAGACAGAGTAATAAAAGGCTGGAACGATATTACCACGAGCCGTTAAATGTGCTATACTGTTTTGTAATGTATTCAATTAAAACAGGTTCGTTCTGTAACGGGAGGGGAGCATGAACGAATGGCTGAAAAAGCTTATTTCGCAGATTTCGTCTCTTTGGGGTAAATGGTCGCTGGTTCAGAAACTTGTTCTGGGCGGGGTCCTTGTCGCGGCAATTATTGGAATTGTAGTGCTTTTTTCGGTGTCCTCTGCGCCGACCATGGTGCCTTTAATCGACACTCCCATCACCGATGTCGCAGTCCGTGAAAAAATAATCGTCAGACTCAATCAGGAAAATGTAAAAACGTCTGTTTCCGCAACAGGTGTTATTTCCGTTCCCGATGAAGCGTCAGCCCGCCGCATGAGGTCAATTCTCATAAGGGAAGACTTGATTCCGCAGAACGTGGATCCCTGGGCTATTTTTGACGTGGAACGATGGACACTGACCGATTTCGAGCGGAACGTCAACAAACGGCGTGCAATCATCGAGGAAGTCAGGCAGCATATCAAGGCAATCGACGATATCGACGACGCAAGCGTCGTGGTGAATATTCCCGAAACCACCCTGTTTTCTGCCGACCAGAATCCCGTTACCGCGAGCGTTATTATCTATCCGAAACCAGGCAGCGATATCACCACAAACCGCAAGAAAGTAGAAGGAATCCAGAAGATCCTGAAATTTGCGGTTACTGGTCTCAAAGACGAAAACATTACCATTGCGGACAGTACGGGTACCGTGCTGAACGATTTCCAGGGCATGAAGGAATGGGACCGCCTTACACGGATTGAAAAAGAACAAAAGCTCATCGCGCAGATCGAAGCGCAATACCGCGCCAAAATTCTCAACGCGCTACAGCAGATATACGGTATCGATCGCGTACGCGACCTGAATCTCAAGATCGATATGGATATGTCTGACAAGGCCGTCCAGACGCGCGATTATCTGCCGACGACCATCAAGGCCGATAATCCGGAAACACCCTATGATGACTCGCAGATTGTGCCTTCGATTACCCTTTCTTCAGAAACCTCGACTACCCGCTGGCAGGGTTCCGGATTCAATCCTGAAGGTCCTGCCGGAGTTGAAGGACAAACCGCGCCCGCATACAAGGATATGTCCAATCTCTACGGGCTTTCTGAACAGTCAATTGTCAAGAAAAACGAACTGGTAGGCCAGCGAGATACGACCGAAACCGTCAGTCCCTCTATGGGCCGGCGAACTGTTTCGGTAAATATCGACGGCGTCTGGGTAAAAAAACGGGATGACAAGGGAATTATAAGCATCAAAAACGGTTCCATTGAACGCGATTACGTACCGATAAGCCCGGAAGAACTGCAGTCAGCGACAAAAGCAGTTCAGGATTCAGTCGGTTATGACCGCGCCCGGGGCGACTCTGTCAGCGTGCTCAATATCAAATTCGACCGTTCGGTTCAGTTCGAGAAGGAAGACGCAGCCTTTCTCCAGAAAAAACAAACAGAGCAGACCATATTATATTCACTCATAGCCCTTGCATTCATACTTGTATCCTTTATCATTTACCGTATGATCTCCCGCGAACTTGAGCGGAGACGGCGGATCAAGGAAGAAGAACTGCTGCGCAAACACCAGATGGAAAGGGAAAAGACTCTCTGGGAAGCAGAACAGGCAGGTATGGAAGTGTCCATGTCGGTCGAGGAGCGAAAGCGCCTTGAACTTCAGGAAAACGCGATCAACATGGCCAAGGAACATCCCGAGGATGTTGCCCTTCTTATTCGAACTTGGTTAATGGAGGAATAAGTCATGGCACCCCCTGCATCAGCACCCAAAGACAAGTCACCCTCAACCGGCGCATCCAAAAAGGCCAAGGACGTAAAGTCTTTGACCGGCCGGCAAAAGGCCGCGATATTTTTAGTATCTCTCGGCTCGGATATTTCCTCGGAAATATTCAAGCATTTACGCGAAGATGAAATCGAGACATTGACCTTTGAAATAGCCAGGCTCGAGACAGTCGAACCCGAATTCAAGGACGCCATTCTTCAGGAATTCCAGGATCTGATGATGGCGCAGAACTTCATATCTACCGGCGGTATCGACTATGCCCGCGAACTGCTGGAGAAATCAGTCGGCAGCCAGAAGGCAATAGACATAATCAACCGGCTCACCAGCTCCCTGCAGGTGCGCCCCTTCGACTTTATCAGGAGAACGGACCCTGCCCATCTTTTGAACTTTATCCAGCAGGAACATCCGCAGACAATAGCCCTTATTCTTGCCTATCTCGAGCCGGCCAAGGCTTCGATCATTTTACAGAATCTTCCCGCAGAAATACAGAGCGAAGTCGCACGCCGTATTGCGACGATGGACCGGACCTCGCCTGATGTTCTCCGCGAAGTTGAGCGGGTTCTCGAGAAAAAACTTTCCACCCTTTCAAGCGAAGACTATACCGCAGCGGGAGGCGTATCCAGCATCGTAGAGATATTGAACCTTGTTGACCGCTCCTCGGAAAAATCGATCATTGAGGCCCTTGAAGACGAAGATCCCGACCTTGCCGAGGAAATCAAGAAGCGCATGTTCGTATTCGAAGATATCGTTATGCTTGACGACCGCGCCATCCAGAAGGTCATGCGCGAGGTAGATACCCAGGAACTCGCGAAAGCGCTGAAAGCGGTAGATACCGAAGTTCAGGACAAGATATTCAGAAATATGTCAAAGCGCGCCGCAGGTATGCTCAAGGAAGATATGGAATACATGGGCCCGGTGCGCTTGAAAGATGTTGAAGAAGCGCAGCAGAAAATTGTGTCTATCATCCGTCATCTCGAGGATACCGGCGAAATTGTGATTGCCCGCTCGGGAGAAGACGAACTTGTTGTGTAACGGCGGGTAACTATGGCAAAAACTGTTTTTCGTCCAAATGAAGTCAAAAAATCACCGGAGCACGTCCTGCTTCAGCTTTCTCACAAATTCGCTATCGAGGAACCTGTCCAGGAAATCGAGGCCGAGCCGGTCTATGAAGGGCCTACGGCCGACGATCTCCGCCGCGAGGCAGAAAATTACCGGGTGCAGTGGGAAAGGGAAAAAACGGACCTTATTGCATCCGCCCGTGATGAAGCCGACATAATCGCTCAGGAAGCGCAAAAGGCAGCCTTCGATGAAGTGAAGCGAAAGACAGATCAAGCCCAGGTAATTCGACAGCAGGCACAGGACGAGGCGGAACGGATAATAGCCGAGGCCGAAAGACAGGCAGCCGAAAGCATTGCCTCAGCAAAGGTCAAGCTCGAAGTCCAGCTGAAAGAGGGATACAACGACGGATTCAAGAAAGGACATGAGGCGGGATTCAAAGAAGGAAACCTCGAGGCTCAGCGCCTGACGGACCGACTGCATACCATCATCGAAAGGATGATGGACAAGAGGCAGGAAATCCTCGCGGAAACAGAACAGCAGATCGTGGATCTTGTTCTCCTTATGACCCGGAAGATCGTAAAGGTAATTTCCGAGAATCAGCGGAACGTCGTCGTTTCCAACGTGGTTCAAGCCCTGAGAAAGGTGAAGGGAAGGGGCGAGGTGATCATCCGTGTCAACCTCAACGACGTCGCGATGACCAGCCAGCATATAAAGGACTTCCTTTCAGCTGCCGAAAACATAAAGAACATCACTGTCGTGGAGGATTCCACCGTGGACCGCGGCGGCTGCGTGGTCGAGACAGATTTCGGCTCGATCGACGCGAAGATAGTGAGCCAGCTCAATGAAATCGAGCAGCGCATTCTCGAGGTCTCGCCGATACGCACACGCATAAAAACCGCGAATCCCGTTTCGCAGGAATAGACCGGATATGATAGAAATTTTCAATAAATATGTGTCGGTTGTGGAAGAGACGGATCCCATAAAATATACCGGCGTGGTAAGCCGGGTCCGCGGCATGCTCATTGAAAGCACCGGACCCCAGGCCGTCATCGGCGAGGTATGTCAGATACTCCTGTCCCGAGGGAACGAGCCTGTCTTTGCCGAGGTCGTCGGCCTGAGCGGAACTACCGTCCAGCTGATGAGCTACAGCGATGTGCAGGGCATCGAGATCGGCTGCACGGTTATCGCCAGCGGTTCGGTGCTCTTTGTTCCGGTCGGGGACATGCTCCTCGGTCGTGTGCTAGACGCGCTCGGAAAAGCCGCCGACAACAAAGGCGAAATAGTATCCCCTGTTCATTATCCCGTTATAGCCTCTCCCCCCGACCCGATGAAGCGCAAGCCCATCAGCGAGCGTATCGTCACTGGTGTGCGCGCGATAGACGGTCTGCTTGCAGTCGGCCGCGGCCAGAGGCTAGGCATTTTCGCCGGCTCCGGTGTAGGCAAGTCAACCCTTCTGGGAATGATTGCCCGGAACACGAACGCAGATATCAACGTCATCGCCCTTATAGGGGAGCGCGGGCGCGAAGTAGTCGATTTTATCGAGAATGACCTCGGACCCGAAGGGCTTAAGCGCTCGGTCGTCATCGTCGCGACATCCGACCAGTCGCCCATATCCCGCATACGGGGCGCTTATGTCGCGACCGCTGTGGCCGAATATTTCCGCGACCAGGGCAAAGACGTGATGCTCATGTTTGACTCGGTCACCCGCTTCGCGAAGGCGCAGCGCGAGATCGGCCTTGCGATCGGCGAGCCTCCGGCTACCCGCGGCTATACCCCGAGCGTTTTCGAGACCCTCCCGAAACTGCTGGAGCGGAGCGGTACATCGGACAAAGGTTCAATAACGGGATTTTACACGGTACTGGTTGACGGAGATGACATGGATGAACCCATTTCCGATGCGGTACGCGGAATCCTTGACGGACACATAATTCTGAGCCGCAAGCTCGCCCAGAGGTATCACTATCCCGCGGTCGATGTGCTCGCGAGCATTTCACGTCTCGCCAACCGCGTCTCCGGAGCCGTCACTAAAAAGGCCGCGGGCTATATCCGGCGCCTGATGGCTGTTTACAGCGAATCCGAGGACATGATCAACGTAGGCGCCTATCAGAAGGGATCAAATCCGGCGATTGACGAAGCCATATCTCATCACGACAGAATTGAAACTTTTTTGAATCAGGAAGTAAGCGATCCTGCGCCTATTGGCGTTACGCTCAAGGCTATGGCCCTCGTGGCAGACATGGAAATTCCGGATGAGGAAATCACCCTGCACGGACCCGGAGCCCATCCCAAATATGTGCCTGCTTCCGACACAGCCGATAAATACGATCAGAGCGACTGGCAGGACTGATGAAGCGGTTTTCGTTTTCGCTTCAAAAATTGCTGTCGCTGCGCGAGTTCAGGGAAAAGGAAGCGGAAATCGCGCTCGGCAAGGCAAACTCGGTTCGTGACGGGATTCAAAACGATCTGGACGATGTCGCACGAAAGAGAGTCGGTGCAGTTTACGAGCGGAAGGGGAAAATGCCCATACAGGATCTGCTGGCCATTGAACATTTCATCACCCGATTGGACATGAAGAAGGAAAAACTGCTCGTCGATCTGGTCGCGGCCGAGCTTGTTGTCGAAAAAATGCGCGAAAAATATATAGTCGCCACGCGCGACAAGAAGATAATTTCTAAGCTGAAAGAAAAAAAAGAGGCAGTCTGGCACAGGGAAAACCTCAATGCCGAAGCTGCCGTTCTTGACGATATCACAAATTTTCGCGGCCGGAACAACCCGATTTAATACTTGAAATCACTGTCTCCGATAAACTCCCGCAGGATCGACTGACCCGGCACGAAGGACGAGGGTATGGGCGAAAAGTTGTTCAGGAACATGAGCAGTCTTGATGCCTCGGTATATTCACTCTCGATAGGCTTTACCGCGCGAAGTAGGGGTTCGGCATATACTTTTAACACCGACAGCTCGTAATCGAGGGCTGTATTGAACATCACGTCAGCCTTGTCCTGGAAAGGAAATATGTGCATACGCTCGCCGCGCTGGACGCTGGCCCACATGGAAATAGTGCCGGCTGCTCCTTTTCCGCGGAATTGAGCGTCCCTGACAATTCGTCTCAGGAGGCGGTTGTCAGATGTCGGAATCCTGTTATGGTCATCAAGGTTGAGCTGTGTCAGTGCGGAGAGATATATCTTGAATTTATATTCGCTCTTGACGAGGGGCGTGAGTTTGTCGTTAAGTCCATGGATGCCTTCAATGATCAGGATGGTCCTTTCGTTCAGCTTTAATCTTTTAAAGTTGCCCTTGCGAGTACCAGTTTTAAAATCAAAAGAAGGAAGGTCAACTTCGTTTCCCTGAAACAGTGACATAAGAATCTCGTTGAGGAGCGGAACGTCCAGAGCCTCGAGACATTCAAAGTCCGAGTTGCCATCCTCGTCCTTCGGCGTGTTTTCCTTTCCAAGGTAATAGTCGTCAAGGCTTATCAGCATGGGTTCGTATCCGAGTACCCTGAGTTGCATTGAAAGTTTTTTGGAGGTAGTTGTCTTGCCGGAGCTCGAAGGTCCCGCAATTAGTACAACCTTCACTTCCTTCCGTGCGAAAATTTTATCGGCTATCTCGGCAATTTTTTTGTTCTGGAGTGTTTCGGTAATTTCGACATAGTCTTTCGCCTTCCGCCGTTCGACCAGTTCATTGAGTTGTCCGACCGAGGAAACGCCGATCATCTTTCCCCATTTTTTGGACTGTGAATAAATGGTGAACAGCTGCGGGATGTCCTCAAATTCAATGAGTTTATCGTAATGTGAAGTTGGGGGGAACCGGAGCAGAAATCCATCGCCATAGGGGCGAAGCTCGAATACGGACAGTATACCCGTGTTGCCAAGAAGCGGCTGAAAGTAAAGGTCGGAATAGGATCCTATTTTGGTAATGAGTATTTTTGGTTTGCTTATTTGGGACAACAGCCGGTAGGTGTCCGGTTGATTCGTGTTGGCAAAAAGCTCCAGGGCCTCTTCGTATGAAACGTATTTTGATTCGACCGGAACGTCGGCGCTGATTATTTCCCTCATCTTGCTTTCAAGCAGGGGGAGATCGATATGGATACTGTTGCCGGCGGCTTCTAGTGTGTAATAGTATCCGTAACCCAGGCTGTGGCCAACCAGGAGCCGGAGTTCGGGGTACAGCTCCCGTGCGGCCGCTGCGAGAACGAGACACAAGGTGCGCCTGCACACGTTTGACCCCTCGGTGGTTTCATTCGTGACGGGAACAACCCGCGCTCTCACATCAATGCTTCTGGACACGGAGAATAATTCATTGTTGACTCGAAGAGCGACAATCGGATACTTGCCTGAAGGGAAAAAAGGGATCAGTGTTTTTCCCGTTATCGGCGCCTCAAAAGTCATTGTTGACTTGTCCGGGAATGTAACAGTAAAAGAAGCCATGTATTCCTCCAGCAAGAGGGTATTGGGACCAGGGGGACTCGAACCCTCTACCTACTGCTTAGAAGGCAGTTGCTCTATCCAGATGAGCTATGATCCCGGATTATTGGAATATGTTACATTTTTGGGGGGCGTTTGTCAACAAAAAACATTATGGAAATGTCTTTCGGAATTTGAAGGAACTAAAGGATAAAAAAAAATCGGGATGAGAGGATTCGAACCTCCGATCTTCTGGTCCCAAACCAGACGCCTTAGCCACTAGGCTACATCCCGCTCTCTTGGAGAATTCAATATAGAGAAATTGGGCTCTTGTGTCAATCCTAGTCCTGCATGCTGTTCAATTCGGAATCGACGGGAAAAAGATGCAGGTCCGGCAATATAAATGAATGCTCCGCCGTATAGGTTGTACGGATAAACGATTCGCTGGTAATGCCTGCCTCGAAAAAATAGTGTATAGGATCGTAGCCGGCCTGTTCTATCCGTATTTCAAACGGAAAAACTTTCTTCACGTCCTCTTTGATCGTTCCGATCGGTTTTACCCAGAATGTAAAGGTTCCGGGCGTATGGGGCGAGAGGAGATAGGGATTTTCCCATGATGAATCTATGGATTCTGCAGCTACTGAATCGAGCAGCAATAAAATCGACAATTCCTTGACCGGCTCGAAGGTAAGTCCGTCAAGCACACGTCCGACAAAAGTCGGAAAATTGAAGACGGGGATATTCGGCATATTCGTCGGGTTTACGTTATGCGGTCTCTTGGACTGCAGCACCTGCTTCATACCCTCAAAACCAATGATGTTGATGTCCGCAGCAAGCTGGGCCTTGTCGATGGATTCATCGAGCTGCGAATAGGCGAGGCCCCGGCTTGACTTGATGTAACGGGGCGGAATGCGGTTCAGGACATAGCAGATGGTATCAAGCCTGCACTGGTTGCAGCTGCAGGTAAGCCATGATGCGTTGTCCTTTTTTGCGGTATCAAAAAGGCTGTTAACCTCGGTATATACAAGTTCTTCCATTAAATTATGCACATTCATATATTCCTCCAGGGAAAATCACAGATCCTGATTAAAAGTGTAACTCACATTCAGGCATTTCGCAAGTTTTTCATCGAGACAGGATATATGCGAGAGCCTTGCGTGAAGAAGGGGATGAACGGCGATTCGGACTTTCCGCAGGGAGGAGGTAAATCGGCTTACGGTGTTTTTGGAAAACACGGTCGAGCTTTCGCTGAATATGCGCTGTTCGTCGGAGATGAACAAATCGCTTTCGAAATTAATCCGCTCGGGAATATCGAGCAATATACAGTCCTGGGTCACGGAAGTGCCGGAAAGTACCGATAGATAGCGGGCGATTTCCTTCTCTGCCTTGGACCGGGAGTAGAGGTTTTCAAGGATAACCATGTTGTGGTCTTCCGGATTAAAATGAAATTCCGCTATGACCTGATAAAAGGAGCGGCTGTGCACAGAGGCCGCCAATTCCTTTTCCGGATAATCCAGGGAATCCAGAAGTACATAGATGCCCGCATCATCGAGGCTATAGAGACTTTCACTCTTGATCAGATCATTTTCAAGGGCGATGAACACAGCCTTTTTCATCATCGCGGTTGCGATGCGTACCTGCTTGTGCCAATAGACCGAGCGGTACATCAGATATTTCGAGAACAGGATGCTTTCGATCGACATGACAGAACGCGAGTCAAGCATAATTCCGCGTACCCTGTCAGGCTGGATCCGTGAGAGGATAAAGTCCGTATCCTGGATTCCGTAGGGCACTCCGCAGTAATATGCGTCCCGGTTCAGATAATCGAGCTTGTCCGGGTCAAGTACGCCGGACAGGAGGTGGCGGAAAAAATTCGTTTCCTCTTCATCCTTTCCCGCGGAGGGCCTTTCTTTGTCGATAATTTCTTGAGTCATCCGGATGTCCGCGCCGGATGCTTCGATGAGGGCATTGAGGGGCTCTTTATCCAGCAGATGCGCGGTCAGGGCTTCATGGTCTTCCAGAGGAAGCTCTTTGAGGGAATGCGTGAAGGGAAAGTGTCCAAGGTCATGCAGCAGGGCAGCGGCAAGAAAGGAGGCGCAACCCCGCTCTGTTACCCAGTCATCCGCTCCGCGGCTGAGGAGCACACGGAGCATTTTCATGGCAACATGATACACCCCGAGGGAGTGGGATGCCCTTGTATGCGTCGCTCCGGGATAAATAAATTCCGTCGGGCCGAGCTGCTTGATGCGGTACAGCCTGAGAAAGGGAGCGCTCAGCGTGATGTCGCGGAGCTCCGGAGTAAGCCAAATATTCTTCCACACCGGATCCCGGACCGCGACGCTGAAGCGGTTTTCATCCCTCAGAAAGTCCTGGTTCATCGGCTTGACCTTACTGTCCGCCCTGACGGGTGTAGACGGCAAGTCCTCCGGAAATCAGAATATTTCGGGAACGTTCATCAAGATCATTTATTGCGGTAAAGGTGAATCCGTCCGAAACGCGCTTTAAGGTGAAGGGCTCGCCTTTCTCGAGGGAGCGGCGGATATTCGAGAGCTCCAGAATATCGCCCTGCGCAAGTTTTTCGTACGAGGCCCCTTCGGCAAGCACGAGAGGAAGAATTCCGTAGTTGATCAGGTTTGCCTTGTGGATACGGGCGAAGGACTTGACGAGGACCGCGCGGACCCCCAAGTACATCGGAGCGAGGGCCGCGTGCTCGCGGGAGGATCCCTGACCATAATTGTCACCACCGAGTACAAAGCATCCGTTTGCTTCTTTTGCACGCGCGTAGAAACTGGTATCGACTCGCTCAAAGGTAAATTTCGAGATCTCGGGGATGTTCGATCGGAGGGGAAGCACTTTCGATCCCGCGGGCATAATATCGTCGGTCGAGATATTGTCGCTCATTTTAAGCATGAGGGGCAATTTCATTGAATCGCTCAAGGCCGGGCTTGCAGGGCAGGGCTTGATGTTGGGGCCGCGGATAATCTCGGC
>JAYVSC010000204.1:0-13022 GCA_043775705.1 Spirochaetales bacterium
AAAAGATAAACAATAGGCCAAGAAAGTCATTAGGCTACCGAACACCGCGAGAAGTGTTTTTTAAATTGCCTCTCGCACTTCAGACTTGAACTGGCGCCGTTAAAAACTGAAATTGCGCGTCCATGGTCGGGTAAACTCCTGATATGATATACCGATAAGCCGGCATACAACGACATACTACCCCAGATTCTTTCACTTGTCGAGATCCTTAAATTGCCCCACATGACTTTCAACCAAATCGTTTACAACCGACATTTTATCGATAACCTTTTTAACAAGTGAATCCAAATCCTTGTATTCGGAATAATCAGCCGGACATATAAAATCAACCCGTTTGTGTAAGAGCAAATCCCTAACTTTTCCCTTTTGCCCCTTTTGATAGACGGCTATGGAGTGCCCGCCGTGTTCCTTCACCAATTTCATGCAGGGAACATCTGTCATGCCGTCACCGATATAGATCATGTTCCTGAAAGGTACAGCCCTCTCGTTCTCCGGAACGAAACGATTCAGCGCCTCGTCATCGTTTGCGTCGAGTACGCCTTTATTGATTCGGAACAGAAATTGTGTTTTCGTCGTATAGTTCACGGATACACAGGGCCAATCAGCGACCCCGTTTACGTCATAATGAAATTCACACGCATAAATCTTGCGGAATTTATCCCGGATTCCGGAACCCTCGATAATTTCTTTCAGCCCGGATGAAATAATATAATGTTCGATAGTGAGGTTTCGGGTTTTCCCGTATTCGGTGATCCGGTCAAACCACTCGAATACACCCGGAAACAAATCGATTTCCTTTCCCATTTCGACGAAATTTTCACGCCTGATCGGTTTCTCCACTTCCCGGGCCTTTTTCAACATCAAGTACATATAGGCAAGAATTTTGTCCATCCCCGCGTTCGAGAGCTTCGCCGTTTCGTCCCAAAAAACCTTCGCCGGGATTCCAAGCTCGGGAATAAAGCTGTACTCCTGCATGTCGCGGGTACAGAGAGTCTTGTCAAAATCATACATTATGGCGGTCACGGGAAGAGCCTTGCTGTTTGACATTCTTGATATCCTCCATTCTTACCCTGTATTCTACCGCAAGGAGAACCACTGTTTCAATTCTCGGGAAACTTATGCTATATTCTACTCTGGAGTTCTGCAGAATGATAGAAACATTGCTCATAGCCGTAAGCCTTTCCATGGACGCCTTCGCGGTGTCGGTATCCGCCGCGGCCTGCTCGAAAAATCTCACACGCTTTCATATGCTCCGGGCGGCCTTGGCTTTCGGCTTCTTTCAGTTCATCATGCCCCTTGCCGGCTGGTTTCTGGGAAATGCATTCAGCGTGCTTATCGGCGCATGGGATCACTGGATTGCCTTCGGGCTTCTTGCCATCGTCGGCGGCAAGATGCTTGTCGAAGTATATGAAGAAAGGAAAGAAAACAGGGAGCCGGGAAGCTGCCCCGCGGACGGCAAAGAAGAAAAAAGAAATCTTTCAAGTAAAAGAATTGTATTTCTTCTGGCAGTCGCGACTAGCATTGACGCTCTGGCCGTCGGCATGACGTTTTCGGTTATCGGACGAACCGCGCTGGAGCCAGCCCTGGTGATTGGTCTTGTCACTTTTGTACTGTGTTCTTTCGGCTTTTTCTTCGGTAAAAAAATCGGTTGCCTGCTTGGGCAGTATGCCCAGATTGCGGGCGGCCTGGTTCTGATCTGCATCGGAATAAAGATCCTGACAGACCACCTGAGCCAGGTTTCCCGGGTTTCGGGAATGCCTATCCATTTTTTTTCTTGAAGCACACTTCAACTTCAAAGGGTCCATTCGGCGTGCTGAACGGAATGCCGATTACCGGCATTGTTTTCGGCCAGGCAATCTGATGGTTTTGTCCCATAATCACGATGGGCGGGGAAATATCAATGGTCGCATGCTCGATGGCCGAAGATGCGTTTCCTGCGATAATATTCGTCAGCTCGCCTATCATTCCGTACAGGGTCTCAAGTCTTTCCTGCTCGGTTTTCGTCAAAATACCGGATTTTTGCAGCATCTTGTCGGCAAGCAGCCGCGGAAGGCGAAAACCGACAAGGCCCTGATAGTCACCGGTGATTCCTAGTATTCCTGAGATTTCCCAGCGGTGATTATTCTCTTCGATTAATACATAAGGTACGCCCGGAGTTGCGGTGATACTGAACATGCTTTCGAATAAATTTACTGCCGCACTTAAAAACGGATTGATGATAGTAACGTCCATTTTCGCTCCTGTCCTGATATAACCACTATACTACAATTTTATGGTTTTAACCCTTTTTTCTTTGTTCTGCCCTTCGGAATATATAAAAAGGTATTCGGTTTTCTCGATCCCTTTTCCGAATAAAAAAACTTCATACTCGGTCCGTGAATAAGCGGTCCTGCGGGAATACCCGTCGCTTCCGATTAACGCCTGTGCATCCAGTGCCGTATCATGCGCAGTTTTTGAATAGCGTCTTTCATACCACGCCGGGTAGGTTCCCGGCTTTCCCTGCAAAAGAAAATCCCACCGTAAATATTCCTCGCTGTCTCCTGATGCGATGCCCTCTCTTTTCTTTTTTTGAATATATGAGGCAAGACATGCAAAGCTGTCCGCAGGCCGGCGCGGCAAATACAGGTCGCCGTCCGGATAATATGCGCGGATAAAGGATACAAGTTGAATAAAAAAAGCAAATGGAGACAGGGGGGAAAACGAAGATACAAGGCTCTTCAAGGTGTTTCGCAACAGGGCCGAGTTATACCAGGAATCAAGAACATGCTCCACATCCTTTAATTTCACCAAATCGTAATAGGAAAGAACCGGGGTTTCTAAAACCTCATACGGTGGAATCGATGACCATTTATAGCCCGGAGTATTCCGGGCAAGGATTTCCATCGGCGATCCGGCGAGAATTTTCAGGAATCCGAGCTGAAGCATACCGGCATCAAGGGCAAAAGCATAATCGAATGACCGGGAAAAACTTTGAAAATCTTCTACGGGAAGCCCCGCAATAAGATCCACATGAACGTGTATAGTCCGGGGAATCCGCCTGATCTTTGCCGCCAGTTTTTCGGGATGAGCAGGACGACCGACGATTTTTAGCGTCTCGGGATTAATGCTTTGAATGCCTATCTCGAACTGAATGGAGCCTTCTTTGATCGTATCAAGAAAATCAAAATCCGCGTCAGTAAGGTATTCGGCCGCAATCTCGAAGTGAAAAAGTGTTTTGCCGTTATGCTGGTCGCGGATATACTTCCATATAGCCAGATATCTTTCGGGATCCAGATTAAAGGTCCGGTCAACGAATTTGACCAGCGGATATCCTTCCCTCATGAAATACCCGATTTCTTCGAGTACCCGCGGCAGAGAATAATAACGTACGCTCTTATCTATCGAAGAAAGACAATATGCGCATGAAAAAGGACAGCCCCTGCTTGATTCATAATAGACAATCCTGTTCTCGGGATTAAAATCCAGTTTGTCGCCGGAATAGGGAAAGGGAATGCAGTCAAGACAGCTGCTTGTCGTCCTATTCCGGCCCTTGAAAACGTTCCCCGTTAATCTGTTTTTAGTAGAAATCCCGGAAATTCCCGCATAGCTTTCTGCCTCAAATATTCCCGTTGATACATATAACAGTTCAATGAGATCACAGAGAATCTGTTCCCCTTCTCCGCTTATTATCAAATCGGCTGAAGGACATACTCTGAAAGTTTCTTCTACCGACCAGGAGACCTCGGGGCCGCCAAAGCCGATTATTACGTCAGGCAGAATGGCATGAAGGTCTTTTGCAAGATTATGTATAAAATCCCTGTTCCATATATAAGTTGAAAATAAAACCACGGACGGCTTTTTTTCAACGATGCCGCGCAGCACATTGCCGTGAAGCATATTTATATTCCACTCGGAGGCAATCACCTGTATTTCCCCGGAAACTGTATACGGGGAATGAATTTCTGCATAACCCCGTAACAGGCGGATGGCAAGATTCGTATGGGAGTATTTAGCGTTTATACCTGCAAGAAGAATAATCATCGAATCACTATAGCACAGGAAGATGGTGTTGGCAGCAGAGGAAGGAATAACTGTACGGGCGAGAAGGTGATTATTCCGCCTGACATCAACAAGCCCCCTTAACAATTCTGCGGCAAGCTGCGGGGGAATAAACCTCCCGGACATAAAAAAAACCTTTCCGAAAAGTCCAGGTACACTACGGCACAGAGATCAACTTCCTGCCGTTGCTTCCTTCCGGATCTGGCGGGGTTCGGTAGCGATTCCTTGCATAGGACCTGGACTATTCGGAAAGGTCTAGCCCGGGAACCTTTTACCCATGACGGATAAAAGGAAATGAAAAAAAACGTTGCGGAGAGAGAGGGGTTCGAACCCTCGGTACTTTTTCAAGCACACACGCTTTCCAAGCGTGTACCTTCGACCACTCGGACATCTCTCCAAATAAAAACCTCAACACACTTACAGTATAATCTGCTTGTTGCAGATTACAACTGCAATACGGAGAGAGGGGGATTCGCCCTTTCGGGCCGCCTCCGTCTCCTCGTTCCTCGCCTTCGCTCGGCGGAGACTCCTGATCGAATCCCCCAATAACCGACGTTCAAGCATCTTACGCAAACAACCAGTGTTATACCGGTTATTTCTGTGTTACGGAGAGAGGGGGATTCGAACCCCCGGAACCTTTCGGCTCAGCGGTTTTCGAGACCGTCCGATTCAACCACTCTCGCATCTCTCCAAAAACAAAAAAATCGCTTTTGCAGTAAAAAAAGGCTGTCTTTGAAAGACAGCCTGTATGAGACTAAGTGGGTTCGAACCACCGGCCTACAGATCCGCAATCTGTCGCTCTATCCAGCTGAGCTATAGTCTCGAGATACTGAAAATGTTCAATTAGTATGGAACGGAACAGTTTCAGTATCTCCTGGAGCTTTATGCAATGCAAAACTCCACAACACAATACGATAAAAAACACATTTTACAGTTTTTGAACGTAATTACGGAGCAGGGGGGATTCGAACCCCCGGTACCCTTTTGGGGCACAACTCCTTAGCAGGGAGCCCGATTCGGCCGCTCTCGCACCGCTCCAATGATATCTTTTTTTGTTACGGAGCAGGGGGGATTCGAACCCCCGGTACCTTTCGGCACAACAGTTTTCAAGACTGCCTCCTTAAACCGCTCGGACACCGCTCCAAAAAAGATGTTCTTTACACTACTGTAAATAAGGGAGCCTTGTCAAGGGATCAATTTTCCCCGGCTGCACCGGAAGAACGCATCTTTAAATGCCTGATGAATATGGCTTCGACATCAGTCCGCATTTTCACGCCGAAGGCAGGTATTGAACTACCAGGCTCAATCACACGATACAGATAATCAGGATTATCCCTGTACGCATAACTGTTTTCGTCGTTTATCCACCAGTCCAGCACATTCAAGATGGATAGCGTATATTGGATTAAAAGCGCATTTGTTTTACCTTTATTGTTTTTACCGCCGCAAATTGCGTTCAAGCGCTTTGAAACAGGATTTGAAATATCAAATTTATATAATTCCCAAGGATTTTGTACCCCGGGTACTGAACTCGAGGGATTATTTTCGTTTCCCGGCGGCGCTGAAAGGATAGAATCATTATACCTTCCAAGAAGTCTCTTTAACCGCATTACCCTGAGAAAAAAGGGAGGAAGCCGGTCGTCTTTCTGGAATTTCGCCGTTCCGAACATACGGATATCAAAGTGCGGTAAAAACATTGTCTTTATCAAGGTATACATATTTGACAAAAGAGTCCTGCCGTATGGAGACTTGTTGTATTCCGGCTGGGTATAAATCTGGTGAGTATATTCTTTTAAATCTATGCTGAAATTTTTATCAATTATTGTTTCCTGATATAAAATCCAATCCTCGAGTATTTTGTTGATATCCTCAATTTCATCAAGTTGTGAAAGCGGCTGCATCGGGACAAATTTGATAAGACGTAAACCCTGAAACAGTTCCTCAAGTATCCAGAGAAAAATTAACGTCTGCTGAAGGGGATTATCAGGAGCAAGCTGCGTAAAGGCATCGTTAAATTGCAGAATGGGCTGAAAATACGGGCATAAATCGGGCATTGTCTCGAGATCATCCCATCCTGCTTCAGGAAAAAGCCGCTCAAGTATAGCAAGTCCTTTTTGCACGTCCTCATGCAGCTCGCTTTCACTAATGCTGTCGATATCCGCAACTTCCTGCGGAGGTATTACCCTGACCGGCGCTTTTTGGGCGGAATCAGATGTTTTCACTATTAAAATCTCGGAAGGAACGACCCGAAGCCAGGCTAATACCCGGGAGCCGTTTGCATAGAAAAGCTGATTTTGGGTAAGCATTACATTTGAGCACATCCGCAGAACAAGGGGATATAAGCCGGTGTACACATAATCAAAAATGTAATGCCATTCCTCGATTGCACTCGTCGTATGGTCCTTGAGACTTATCGGATCCATAGGCACAAGTTCTTTGATGATGAAGGCATATACTGTTTTGTATTTTTTGGCGACTTCACCCGGTCCGAGATAAAACACCCGAATCAGAGACTGAAAAAGCAAGTGAATGAACGGGGAAAGCTGAACGATAGTGATTTCATGCACATTTTTTTGCATTTTCAAGAGCATTGCGCTCAGCTGTTTTAAATCAATATCCCGTACAATATATAAAAGATTTGAAGCTGTCTCATCATGCTGTGCAAGCTTCTCGAAAAAACCCTGGTTTTCTTCAATTGGAAGCAATTTTTTTGTCGATGCGACGCATTTCTGAATATGCCCCAAATAATCATTCAAGATATTCAGGATAAAATCCGGATTAACCTTATCACTTCGGTCGGGCCGTAAAAAATTTGCTGGAGACTTAATCCTATATCGTTTATCCATCATCAATTGATTGATGGCTGCCAATTCCTTCTCGGAAAGCGAAGGCAATGAGTCTGAGGGAACGGAACTTTTATTTAACATTTTTTCCTTAAATTCTCAGCAATATCTTTTTCCCGATACCGGGATATCCCCTAAGCGTTAATTTCTCACCGTCTCCGGTCAACAATACACCCGAATACAATCCGTATACCGTATGATAATCGGTTCGTACTACAAAAGCACTCAACCGCCTAGCACTATCGGAGAGCGGAGTAAACACAAGGTCAACCATGCTTTCGGTATCCTGAATAATCCAGTCCCCGTTTGTGCCGTATGGACGAGTAATCCGCACCGGCGGCAGAGGCGAGGCTTTTCCGTCTACAAAAAGGATATTATCATTATACCGGTAATCATCATGAGAAACCGAGTTTCCCAGTTGAAATGAAACTATACGTCCGTCAAGCCGGCCCATTCCGACCATTTTACTTATTTTTGTTCTCAAGGAATAATATGCCTTCCGGACATCAAAAAACCCCACCCCGGTCTCTTCCTGAATTTGATAATCATCATATCCGGTGCTTATCCACCCGTGAAGTGGGGCTGTCAATTGATAGGAAGCCTGACAGCGGCGCTTCACCCCGTAAGGCATCACCGCGGAAAAATCGGCAGAACCGGTTGCGGCTATATTCATCTCGAGTCTTCCCTCGCAGGGAGGGCGCGCATCGGAACCGATAAAATCAAAATCGGCATGAATTATTTTTTTTTGAAGACGGGAATGAATTCTCACAAACCGGCTTCTTGTGCGGCATGCGCTTACGCTGTTGTCAAAATTTCTGGGAACATTCATCAATCCCGGAGGGATTATCCGGCGATAGGCAATTCGGTGTCGGGTTTTGCGGTTCCAGAGCGTTGTTTCCATAAATGAAAAATATCCCGCGTCAAAAAGCTCAATCTCTCCGATGTTGTTTTCATCGCAAAAGAGAAACCTCATCGTATCCATGATTCGGATGTTTGTAAAAAGAACGGGAATAGGTAAATTTCCAAAAGGGCGTTTCATCCCGCGAATATCAAAATGGCTGAAAGGGCCGGAATATGAACCGAATTCCGCCTTTCCGCTGACCACCGGATACTCCGGCGCAGGTTTTATTTCTCTTGTATACAAAAAACACCTCGCGGAATAAATTATACCACTGATTCTGCTTGCAGAACAGCACCAATCAGACTATCCTTTTTTTATGAGTATAACCCTTTATTCCCTCGGAGCCGCACAGGAAGTCACCGGCTCAAAACATGTATTGGAAGTTGACGGTCGGCTGATTTTAATAGACTGCGGATCTTTTCAGGGCCGCCGTGCAGAAGCGGACCGTAAAAACAGACTCTTTGAAGTCCCTGCCGATAAACTGGAAGCCGTAGTGCTCACTCATGCTCATTTTGATCATTGCGGGTCCCTCCCGATGCTTGGGCTGAACGGATATAAAGGGAATATTTACGCGACACCGGCTACACGAGATCTTGCCAATATCATTATGATGGATTCAGCTCGTATCCAGGCCCGCGATGCCGAATATCTCGGCAAACAGGCGGCTCGCCGCGGCGAAACCTTCAACTGGAAACCCCTGTATAACGAACAGGATGCAATAAACACAGTAAATCAGTTCGTCACCTCTTCCTACAATCGTCCCACCTGGATTACCCCGAATATCCTGCTCGAGTTTTTCGATGCAGGCCATATTCTCGGTTCCGCCATGGCCGTCCTGACAATTACCGAAAAAAGCGGCCGGGAAACCAAAATAGCCTATACCGGCGATCTTGGACGCAAGGGAAAGGCAATAATCAGAGATCCGGACATCCTCCCTCCCGTTGATTACATGATTCTCGAAAGCACTTACGGTAACCGTAGACATGAAAGCACAGACGATGCCCTCGCAATGCTCGCTGAAGTGTCGCAGGATGCGTATAAAATGAATGGAAAAATCATCATCCCGGCTTTCGCCATCGAACGTACCCAGGAACTGGTATATTATTTCCATACCCTGGTAGACAAAAAGATTATCCCCGAGATACCGATCTATGTTGACTCACCCATGGCCGTAAACGCCACAAGCATCTTCCAAATTCACCCTGAATGCTATGACGCCGAAACCCATGAAGCCTTTATCAAACATCACCAGAATCCCTTCGGTTTTAATTCTCTCCGTTTTGTCACCAGCGTCGACGAGTCGAAATCTCTGAACAAAATGAAAGGCCCGATGATTATCATAAGCGCAGACGGCATGTGCGAAGCGGGCCGCATTACCCATCATCTCGCAAATACCATTGATAATCCGATCAATCAAATACTGCTGGTCGGCTTCATGGCAGATCATACCCTTGGGCGAAGGCTGCAGAACAGAGAACTTGAGGTTAAAATCATGGGAGAATGGCACAATGTCAGGGCGAAAATAACCCAGATCAATGCATTCAGCGCCCATGCCGATTATCAGGAATCCATTGACTGGTTAAAATCCATGGATACAAAAGGGTTGAAAAAAATATTTATGGTTCACGGGGAGCCTGATGTTCAGGTCGATTTCCTGGGTCATCTCGACGAAAACGGGTACAAGGATGTACAAATTGTGAAATATGGTGAATCCTATACCTTATGAGAATTATTACCGGCTTTCATGCCATTGAAGAAGAACTTCGTTCGATAGAAGCGCTTGATGCTTCCAAACGCGGAGAAAAAACGGCCGGCTTGAGCATTATATATGCCAAGCCCGGACCGCGAGTTAAGAAAATCCTGGTTTCGGCCGCAACCCTTGGTATACCAGTAAAAGAAACCACTATGGATGCCCTGGACAAGGAAGTACTGCCCCTTGCCCCCACAGCCCGGGATCACCGTGGAATTATCCTCCTCATGGAAAATGCAGAGCAAGCCGCGCCTCTCCGCATGGATGATATCATCAAGGTGCTCGCCTTAAAGGAAAATGCCGTTGTCCTGGTGCTCGATTCGATAACCGATCCGCAAAATGTCGGTGCGATTATTCGGAGTGCCGACCAGTTCGGTGTTGATCTTGTCATTCTTCCTGAACACCGCGGATCCACCGATTTTGAAGTAATCTCGCGCACCAGCGCTGGTGCTTCATCCTGGGTAAATATAGTGCTGGTGCCGAACCTTGTCCGTGCCGTTGAGCAGCTCAAGGATGCGGGTTTTTGGATTTATGGCGCGGACGCAGGCGGATCGGCAGTTCATACTATCGATATAGCAGAAAAGGCCGCATTGGTCATGGGAAGCGAAGGAACAGGAATCGCGCGCCTTCTGAAACATAAATGCGACACCATTCTGTCCATACCTACCCTTGGAAAGCTCGACAGCCTGAACGTATCCGTAGCTACAGGCGTACTTCTTTATGAGATCCGGCGGAAAAACCTCTAACTGCTTTACCTCATTTGATATGCAACCTTTTAAAGCGCACGTACGTCTATCGTATATTGCGTGAAGCGCGTACAGCTCGCTTTAAAAGGACTTATCCATGAATACATTACCGAAGCCATATCATTTAGACGAGGAAATAGCCAATGCGGTAACCCACGGGATTGGAACCTTTCTTTCAATCGCCGCCCTTGCAATCCTCCTTGGACGCGCCGTCCTGTATGCACCGCACGACCAAATCAATTATTATATTGTCTCATTCAGCATTTTTGGCGCCTCGATGATTTTTCTGTACCTCATGAGCACCCTCTATCATTCTCTTATAAAAACCAGGGCGTATACGGTATTTGAACGCCTCGATCACTCTGCTATCTATGTTCTGATCGCGGGAACCTATACCGCCTATTGTCTGACCGCCCTTCGCGGGACTGTGGGCTGGCAGATTTTCTGTCTTATTTGGGCGCTTGCCGCCGTAGGAATTTCCCTGTACGCGATTTTCGGCAGCAAACTGCGCGTCGTATCTCTGTTCACCTATATCTTGATGGGCTGGATTATCGTTTTCGCCTCCGATCCGCTGAAAGCCGTCATATCAAACAAAAGCTGGACGCTGCTGATGGCCGGCGGAATCGTGTATACAGCCGGAGCGGTCGTATACGCCATGAAAAAAATTCGCTGGACTCATCCGATTTGGCATCTTTTCGTACTAAGCGGCACCGCTCTTCATTTTTTCTCGATTCTGTATAGTTTTTAAAACTCTTCTTGTCATTGACTTGCTCTTATGGCTATACTGATTCCCATGGAAAGCATGAAACGTACCGTCACTTGCGGCGATATCCGCAAGTCTGACGCTGGAAAAACAGTAATACTAAATGGATGGGTTCACCGTAAACGCGATCACGGCGGGATATCATTTATCAATCTTCGCGACCGCTACGGCCTCACCCAGGTTGTCGTTGATACGGACTCCCCCGCAGAATTGACTGCGCTCGCACTGGACCTGAAAATGGAGTACTGCCTTGCCATCGAAGGTGTTGTCCGCTCAAGGCCGGACTCCATGATCAACAAGGACATGAGCACCGGAGAAATTGAAGTAGTCGCCAAAAAAATTGAAATTCTGTCAAAATCCGAGACGCTTCCCTTTATTATTGACGAAAAAACGAATGCAAGCGAAGAGCTCCGCCTGAAATACCGGTATCTTGACCTCCGCTCCGATACCATGCAGAAACATATCGCACTACGCTCAAAAGTAGCATTTGCGACACGGCAATACCTTATCGGAAAGGATTTCTATGAAATAGAAACACCGACCTTTATCAAGTCCACTCCTGAAGGCGCCCGGGATTATCTCGTCCCCTCACGTCTGTATCCGGGTCATTTTTATGCGCTACCTCAGTCACCACAGCTCTACAAGCAAATTCTGATGGTCTCCGGATTTGACCGCTATTTTCAGCTTGCCCGCTGCTATCGCGACGAGGATGCGCGCGGCGATCGCCAGCCGGAATTTACCCAGATTGATATCGAAATGAGCTTTGTTTCACGTGACGATATACTTACCCTCCTCGAGGGACTAATGGGTCATATCTTCGCTGAAACAATGAAAATCAAACTCCCCCAGACATTCCGACGTATTTCCTACGACGATGCCCTTGAACTCTACGGATCCGATAAACCCGAACTCCGTTTTGACATGAAGATGCAGGACGGCGCTTTCCTTGCCGAGCTGGGAACCTTCCAGGCGTTCAAGGATGCACTTGCTTCAGGCGGAAAGATTAAAGCGCTTGTGGTTCCCGGTGTCGCTGAAAAATACAGCCGTAAACTTATTGAAGAGCTCGAAGGCACCGCCAAAATATACAAGGCGAAAGGCCTCGGCTGGATGAAGGTAAATGCGGGTCCTGACGGAAAAGCATTACTGGAAGGCGGTATTTCGAAGTTCTTCGAAGGAAAAACCGACGATATCTGCAAAACACTCGGCGCGAAAACCGGAGACCTGCTTCTTTTCGTCGCGGATGCAAAGGCCAAAGTTGCCTGCACAGCCCTCGGTGCGGTTCGCACCCGGCTCGGTAAAGACCTGGACCTCTGCGAAAAAGGACGCTTCGAATTTGCCTGGATCGTCGACTTCCCCATGTTCGAATGGAACGAGGAAGAAAACAAATGGGATACCGCCCACCATATGTTTACCTGGCCCCAGGAAAAATACCATGCAACCCTCGAATCGGATCCGGGAAGCGTCAAGGGGGATCTTTACGATCTCGTACTTAACGGATACGAGCTCGCTTCAGGATCAATCCGTATCCATGATCCGGTTCTACAGAAAAAAATATTCAAAATCGTCGGATTCAGCGAAGAAGAAGGCCAGAAAAAATTCGGATTCCTTACTGAAGCCTTCAAGTACGGCGCCCCGCCCCACGGCGGAATTGCACCGGGACTGGACCGCCTGGTAATGCTTATGGCCGGCGAAACCTCTATCAAGGAAGTGATTGCATTTCCGAAAAACAGCTTTGCCCAAAGCCCGATGGACGAATGCCCGAATGAGGTTGATCAAAAACAGCTCAGCGATTTACATTTGAGCATTGTAAAATAGTGTATATAACCCGATAATTACGTATATGCAGAAGGGTTCCGGTAAAAAAAAAAACACAAACTCCTCCAGGTTAACGGTAGGCGTTTTACTGGACTCGGTTGACAGTTATTTTAATCATCGGGCAATCATCGATCTTATAGATGCCGCCGAGGAACAAACCATCCAT
>JAYVSC010000205.1:0-4874 GCA_043775705.1 Spirochaetales bacterium
GCCTGTTCCCGTTCCCGCGGTCGGCGGAGTGATAGCAAGGCCGGGCATCACGATTTTTCGTACTGCCATCTTGTACCGTTCCCGCAGGTATTCCGTCAGGGCTTTCAGGGTTTTTGTGATGGCAAGGGAGGACCGGCTCAATTGGCTGAGGGCATCGTTGACTATGCTTATCGATAGAGGTTCCGTTCCCGAACGTATAACGGTGATCAGGTCGGCAAGACCCTTCGTATTCACCCTGCTCGAGTTCGATGAAAAGGCTTCCCAGCTGAATGTTTTGTTCAGTGCGACCAGTTTGGAAATCCGTTCAGTATTCAGGAAATCACAGTTGAACTGATAGTAATTGTTCAGAAAATCGAACATTGCCTCGTATTGAGTCAGTCTTCTGCCGATTTCGACCGCTTTTTCAGTTTCCGTATAGGGATCTTCCGGAGGAATCAGGATATCAGACATCTTGCTGTCATATTTATAGGGATCATCGCGCAGGATTCCCTTTTTTAGAAGTACTGTCTGGATTGATTTTACAGAACTTTGGGTAATGCGGTATTCTTCCTGGAGTTTGGGAAGCAGATAAGAATCGAACAGCTTTTGGCGTTCTGTTACTGCGTGAAACAGGGCATCGGTAAAGTTTTGTTGTTCCATATCAGGTAAGTATCGGCTATAAAGCAAAAAACGGCAAGCGGGAGGTTTTTATACAGCTGGCTTTTTTTCGCGCTCGGCCTTTCCTCTTGACTTGTGCGGGCGCTCTGGTTATTGTAAAGGGAATTACTGTGACGGAGACGAGTAGGTACGCGAACCGTGTCAAGAGAGAGGCAATTCTTCTGTAAACGGATAATGATGCAAGGCAGCTTAAAAAAATCCATTTACCGAGGGCTGAAAGATTGCCGGCAAGGATGTAACTGAAAACCACTCCCGAGTTGCTGCACCCAAAGAACGGATTTTTTCGTTTCAGTATGTGCCGCCGTATTCCGGACGTTAACCGGCGAAGAGTGCGCTCCCTGTCACGGGGAGTCGAAGCGGGGTGGTACCGCGGAGCGTTTTATACATGCTTCGTCCCTGTAAACGACTCAAGGAGCGACAAATGAAAGCATCTGCTACGCCAAAATCCGAAAAACTCAATGTAATCCGTCACAGCACTGCCCATATTATGGCAGAAGCGGTCATTAAACTATTTCCCGGCACAAAGGTCGCGATCGGCCCGTCCATCGAGCATGGATTCTATTACGACTTTCAGCTGCCCCGCGCCATTTCACCGGATGACCTTCCGGAAATCGAAAAGGAAATGCGCAAGATTGTCAATGGAAACCATGATTTTAACCGCAAGGAAGTCTCCCGCACCGAAGCGCTTTCGCTTTTCAAGGACGAGCCGTTCAAGACCGAGCTCATCAGCGAATTGCCCGAAGGCGAAATTATCTCGATTTACGAATCGGACGGCTTTGTGGACTTTTGCCGGGGACCCCACGTCGCGAACACGAAGGAAATCAACGCGCAGAGCTTCAAATTGATGAAAACCGCCGGAGCCTACTGGCGCGGGGACGAAAAGAGACCGATGCTTACCCGCATCTACGGGACTGCCTGGGAAAAGCCCAACGACCTGAAAGCCTATATCGAAATGCTTTCGGAAGCGGAAAAGAGGGACCACCGCAAGATCGGCAAGGAACTGAATTTCTTTCATATTGACGATGAAAATCCCGGCCAGATATTCTGGCATCCGGACGGATGGACGGTGTACCGCCTGATCCAGGATTATGTCCGCGAAAAGATCGGCGCGGACGGATACGTGGAAGTGAAGACCCCGTTCATCATGCCCCAGAGCCTCTGGGAACGGTCCGGTCATTGGGCCAAATACCGCGAAAACATGTTTATAACCGAGAGCGAAAAACGCCTCTTCGCGCTGAAGCCGATGAACTGTCCCGGCCATATCGAGATATTCAAGCAGGGCTTGAAGAGCTACCGCGACCTGCCCATGCGCATAGCCGAATTCGGCTCCTGCACCCGGAACGAGCCGTCTGGCTCCCTTCATGGAATCATGCGGGTGCGCGGCTTTGTTCAGGACGACGGCCACATATTCTGTACCGAGGAACAGATTCCCGGCGAAGTGGTTAAGTTCTGCGCTCTGTTGAAAAACATGTATCAGGATTTCGGTTTCGGCGAAGACTCGATAGTGGTGAAATTTTCCACCCGGCCTGAAAAACGGGTAGGGGATGACGCGACCTGGGACCGAGCGGAAGCGGCCCTTGCCGACGCCTGCAGGAAAGCTGAGCTTGAATACGAAATTGCCCCGGGAGAAGGCGCATTTTACGGACCTAAACTCGAGTTTACTCTTATTGACGCCCTCGGTCGGGGCTGGCAGTGCGGCACCATTCAGGTGGATTATCAGCTGCCCTCAAAGGAACGATTGAACGCCGAATATACCGGAGACGACAATGCACGCCATACGCCTGTCATGCTGCACCGGGCAGTCCTCGGCTCCCTTGAGCGGTTTATCGGCATACTCATAGAAAACTACGCGGGAGCCCTGCCTTCATGGCTGAGTCCGCGTCAGGTCGTGGTCGTTCCGATAGGCGCTGCCTTTGATGCCTATGCCGCCGAGGTTGCGGACAGTCTGAAAGGGGCCGGATTCCGCGCCTGGGCAGACCTGGACAATGACCGGATGAACGCGAAGATCCGCATTCATCAGGGATTCAAGGTGCCCTATCAGCTGGTGGTGGGACAGAAGGAAATGGACGAAAAGACGGTAGCCGTGCGCTTCCGGGACGGAAGGCAGCAGGGGATGACTTTGGCGGACTTTACCGCGTATCTGGAAGGAAAGGTTACTTCGAGATCGGTGGAGTTATAGTCAGGGCAAGAAGCAGCATCAGGGAGTCGCCGAAAGGCACTCCGGGCTGCGCCCATGCGTTATAAATAGGGATGCCGGCGCGGAGCACAAAGCCCCCGCCCCATCCTGTTTCAAGCTTGTACCTTACTCCGGCCTGAAGCGTCGGATACAGCCATCTTCCTGATTCCCAAAAATAGCCGTTTATCGCCTCGACCTGCTTTCCCGCATTCAATGATTCACCGTCATTTTTTGCGCTCGACGGTACGCCGGATTCCAGGAATGCGGCACGGACCAGAATCGCGGGGCCTCCGCCGAACGAGAAAAGAAAACGGTCTTTTTCAATATGATATAAAAAGGAAAAGTCGAGAAAAAGAGACGGGACATAGGCCGTCCTGTTTTCAATTTCTGCGGGAAGGGCGCGGTTATTCGCCCAAAGGTATTGGACTGCGTAGATAGAGGCGGAGGGCGCAAAGTCGATCGCGGGCGCGACCGGAAGCCGGTATTCGGCCCCGACAAAACCGCAGAGGGGGCTTGGGGCGCTTGAAAGTCCGCCGGGATTCCCGTTTGACTGCATTCCCGGAATCACTGTCACGCCGTCGCCGTCCGAGTTGTAAATGAAATTAAGCCCGCCGAAGAGGCTCCACGGAGAATATTCCGCGGAGAGGCCCTGGAGCGGGATAAGGCATATCGCCAAAAAAACGGTAAGATTTCGTGCTGTTTTCATCTACGTGTTAGTATACTGCATCCGGTATGCTGATTTCCAGAAGACCCGCCCGTCCGGTCTCGAAAAACCGTTGTTCTTCCCAGGCTACCAGCAGCGATTTTCCGGTAAGGATAAAGTTTGTGTACACATATCCGTTGGAAAGCACTGGAAGCTGAAGAATCTGGGTTTTCTCCGCAGTATTGTCCCTCCTGTAGTAAAAGGTGCCGTCCGCAAAAAGGACAGCCGTTTTTTCATCGGAAACAAAGGCGGTTCCGTCGACAACCTTCGTCTCACCCGCGTGGTCATTTCCCCGCGCATAGGTTTGCGCGGACTTTGATACGGGGGTGTATACGCGCAGGTTGAATGCGGTCGTTTGGGGCAAGCCGGACAGAACGGATTTGAGGGAATCAGGGGCATCCGGGAACGAAAAGGGAGCAACCGACTTTTGATAGGTTTCGGATGAAATTTTCCTGATGCCTGAAAGCTCCAGCGGTCCGCTTCCCTCTTTTCGTTCGGGAAAGGACTCAAACTCGAGATATGAAAACTGGACCTTGCTGTCCTTTTCGTATTTGAAGGCGGCATACCACATAGACCCGATCCGGTCGAGGGCCACGCACTGGGCATTTTCCGGCAGCTCAAGATCGGATGCTTTCAGGGCGACCGAGAAAGTCCCCGTTTCCGGATTGTATCGGGCTATGCACACGCTCGTCTCCTGCGCTCCGCCCGCTGCCGAATTACCGCTGCCCGAAAAAAAACTGTTCCGGTACAGCCGTATGCCTGTTTCTGTTCCGGTATTATAGATGGCGGCCGCGGTATTCGAGGAAAATAATGAATCCGTATGCAGTGCTGACGCTCCGTTTCCTGTCCCGCTGGTCATAAGGCCGAGACGGTTGATAAGGAGCGAGGGTATTTTATTGACGATGGCCGCATCGGACACCCTGACTGCCTCTGTCCAGGGAACGAACGTGCGGGCGGGTATGTCTGATGGATTTTGTGCCGGATGAATGCCCGAATCGGAAAAATAGTACCAGAGAGTGCCGTTGTTTTTCAGCGAAGCCACGGGTTCATCTGCGGTTTTTGCCGTTGCCGGGCTGTTCTTGTTCATGCAGCTGGTGGAAAATAAAAGACCAAGTATCGCGATAAGCAGGATTTTGTGTTTCATGATGCTTCTACAGTATCCGAGCATTGTCAATCTTGCAAGCGATAGTGTGAAAAAAAACAGCTGACTGCTATCCCACTTTCAATTTGTATGTTGATAAATCCATAGGGACAGAAATAGCGGGACAAGCCATCGGAGGCTTCGATGGTTACCGTCTCTCCCTCTGTCCAGACAAAACCGCTCTTTCCGGGCCATGA
>JAYVSC010000206.1:0-32581 GCA_043775705.1 Spirochaetales bacterium
CGCTTCCAACCGATGTGGTAGATCATGATCAGTTAAAAGCGTCCGGTTTTTTTCACAAATCCAAGAGAGACCTCGGAAGATAAAAAAATACTTGAAGCGAGTGATTCTGCATTCATCTCGCCTTTTTTACCATCGATGACGATATTTTTAAGTTACGTTCCCAGTCGTGCGACCGAACCCCGGAGTACGAGTTCCGGGGTGATGGAAATATGGCGGGGCGTCGCATCTTCGCCGGAGGTCGCGTATTTCATGAGATCGACAGCCGCTAGCGCAACGCTCCGGATTTTCATGTCCACCGAAGAAAGACGGGAGCTTGAGGCGAGTATCGTATTGTCATGGCTCATGAGGGAGATATCGCGGGGAATAACCAGACCTGCGTCCTGGATCGCCAGTCGTGCCCCTACTCCCATGAGATCATTGCTTGCGAATATTGCTGTGGGTTTTCTTCCCGATGCCAGAAAAATTGAAACGATTTTCTCGGTCTGCTCGATCGCATCATCGACGTCGCTCCGGGGAATTCGCAGGACATTCAGCGGATCGGGTTCTATACCGGCAATTGATAGTTCTTCCTTCCAGACATTTTCCTTCAATTCGAACGAATATCCTTCCGTTCCCGTAACGAGAGCAATGTCTCGATGTCCCATCGAAAGCAAATAGCGCATCGCCTGACGCATCCCGCTTCGCTGATCGACAGTTATCGAATTGATTTTAAATTCCGAGGGAAAGGAATGAACGATAACAACAGGAATCCGCTTCGAGATTTCATCGTAGAGCCCCGTTTGATAATTTCCGCTCGGTGGATCGTGCAGAATCACACCGTTGAAGCCTCGGGACATAAGATCCATCAGATAGCGATACTCGTTATTTGGCTCGGACGCGCAACCCAAATAAAACATAATATCATTTTCCAAATAATAATCAGACGCTGCTTCCGCGAATTCCATGCTGTAGTTATTGCTCATACTGTGCGTTACAACGGCAATCGCCTTCGTAGACGATTTCACGATCGCGTGTGCCATGGACTCGGGGATATAGTTCAATTTTAGAATTGTGCTTTCTACTTTTTCCCGTGTTTTCTGACTTACATCCTTATTATTGAGGACACGAGAAACGGTTGCGATTGAGACACCTGCTGCTAGTGCGATCTCGGTTATTGTCATGCTTTCTTCACTATATCCCTTTCACAGTACTCGCTCAAGGGGAAAAAAGAAAAAATTTATCTGGAAAATGTAAATTATTACAAATTAGTTGTAAAATTTTACTTTACAGAGGAAATAATCACTGGTATACTGTTTTTATGAAGTCACCAATCCAAAGAAATACGCTAAAGAAACTGATTTCGGCATCATTTATCCTGCCCAGTATGATCGGATTCCTGGTTTTTTATGTCTCTCCGACAATCCAGGGCTTTATACTCGGTTTCACCGACTGGGATCTGCTGTCGAAAACAAAGTTCATCGGGCTGAAAAACTTTACGGAGATCCTGACTGACAGAGATTTCTGGAATTCCATGAATGTCACGCTTGTCTATGTTTTATGGAATGTGCCGATCCAGACAGTGCTTGCGTTGTGCATAGCACTCATTATGGACCGAGTCACCAAGTCAATAATAATGAGAGGAATTCTCCTGATTCCGTGGATTCTCTCGAATGTCGTTGTCGCCCTATTGTGGCTCTGGATGCTTGATTCCTCTATTGGAATCATCAACGAGCTACTCAGATTTGCAGGAATCAAACCGGTCCATTTTCTGACCACAACGCAATTGGCCTTGCCGTCTATTGCGGGAATCAATATCTGGCGACACATGGGATATACTGCGTTGCTCGTTTTTGCGGGACTTCAGGGTGTTCCCAAAGAGCTCGAAGAGGCGGCAATAATGGATGGGGCCGGCTCAAGCAGGAAATTCTTTTCGATAATAATACCGTATATCCGTCCGGTTCTCGCGTTCGTAATAATTACATCGGTAGCCGGATCCTTTCAGGTCTACGATACGGTCGCAATCATTACGAAAGGAAAAGGCGGACCCGTCGACTCGACAAACGTTATTAATCTGTACATTTACAAAAACGGGTTTGAGTCATACAGGATGGGATACGCATCCGCGACTTCGATAATCCTTTTCGCGATATTGCTCGGTGTAAGTGTAATCCAGATGAAATTCATGAAAGCAAACGAAGCGGACGCATAGGAGAAACGAACCATGATTCATAAAAGTTCCAGTCGCATGATCTCAAGAATGTTCCTTAACATCGGCGTTGCCCTGCTGATCGTCATAACGCTATTTCCCTTTTTTTGGGTCGTGCGGACTTCGCTGACGCCTCATGGGGCAATGTACAGCGAAGCCACGAAAATTTTCCCTTCAGAGCCCACTCTGTCGAATTATGCCAGGGTTCTAGGGCTTGTGGATCAGGTGACGGCGATTAAACTCGGTGGATCGGGGCAAAAAGTTAATTTCTTGATCAACCTGAAGAACTCGTTCATCGTTGCTGTCTGCGTGACGCTTTTTCAGGTGATTTTTTCGGCAATGGCCGCGTATGCTTTTGCGCGTCTGAAATTTCCGTTCAGAAATACGATATTCGGTATTTATATTGCGACCATGGTGATTCCCGGTATCGTCATGACGATACCGAATTTTATCATGGTCAAAAATCTTGGATTATTGAACACTTTTCCCGGAATCATGGCTCCAGTACTTTTGATGACGCCTTTTTCCGTTTTTTTCCTCCGTCAGTTTTTTCTCAGTATAAACCCTGAACTTGAAGAAGCCGCGATGATTGACGGTGCGGGTCAATACCTGACATTCGGAAGTATAATTCTGCCTTTGTCGCAGACCGCTCTTGTGACGCTCGCGGTAATCACATTCATATCTACGTGGAACGATTATATGTGGCCGCTCATCGTCGGCAAGCAGGAAAATATGAGAACGCTCACCGTCGCACTCGGAATTTTCAGGTCGCAGGTACCGCAGGGACAACCCGATTGGGGCGGGCTTATGGCAGGGACCGTGCTTGCCATAATTCCGGTCCTTATCATGTTTACGGTCTTTGGTAAAAAGATCGTAAACTCCATCGGTTTTAACGGGTTCCGTTGATTCGAAAGGAATCAGTTGGACGCGGATATTATATCAAACAAAGGAGAAACGTATGCAGAAAAGAAGCAATGTGTTAATCGCTTGCGCTTTTGCGATCCTCACGCTCGTTGCGACGTCGTGCAGTAAAGGGAAGGAATCGGCAAGGTCTGGCAAAGAACCGGTGACGATCAAGTACATTCATTGGGACTCTGCCCAAATTCCGGCTTATCAACAAGCGGCAAACGACTTCATGGCTAAAAATCCCGACATCAAAATCGAGATTTCGCAAATGGGTTGGGATGATTATTGGACCAGTCTCCAGACGGACATGGTTGCGGGTACGGCGGCGGATGTGTTCACCGACCACCTCGCAAAGTATATGGATTTTTCCTCGAAAGGGCAGTTGCTTGACCTCGAGCCGTTCGTCAAGAAGGACAAACTGGATACGTCCATCTACATGAACAAGCTCGATGCTCTCTGGACTACGCAAGACGGCAAACGCTACGGACTTCCGAAAGATTGGGATACCATCGCGATCGTGTATAACAAGAATGCGCTCGATAAGGCGAAAATTCCGCATGAAGAGGCGAACAACCTTACCTGGAATCCGAAAGATGGAGGGACATACGAGAAATTCATCGCAAAACTCACGATCGACAAGAACGGCAATAATGGATTAAGCCCCAAATTCGATTCAAAAAATATTGTGCAGTACGGTCTTGCACTCAACCACTCGGATGATCGTGGTCAGGGACATTTCAGTCCATTCGCGGTCGCGAACGGCTGGATGTATACCGACGGGCTTTTCAATGCAAATTATCATTATGATGATCCTAAATTTATCGAAACTATCCAATGGCTTGTGAATATGACAAAAAAGGGATACCTTGCCTCGTTTGAATCAACCCAGAACGGCGCAAATTCTCTCTTCATGGCTGGGCAAAGCGCAACCGTTCTGGATGGATCGTGGATGATCGGGACCTATACCTCTAATGAGGCCTTCCCCGTCGGATTCGCCCGGTTGCCTACCGGACCTTCCGGTCGCAAGAGTATGATCAACGGACTCGGCGATTCCATCTGGATCGGCACGAAACACCCGGAAGAGGCATGGAGATGGGTCAAATACCTCGCATCCGAAGAAGCACAGAAAACTGTCGGTTCGTTCGGGGTTGTGTTCCCCGCGATAAAGTCTGGCGTCGAGAGTGCTCTGGTAAAATACGCCGAGAAAAAAATCGATGTGTCGGCCTTTACCGACGAAGCAACGGCGAAGGACGGAACCTTCCTGTATCCTATAGTGCCGAACGGCGTAAAGGTCACGGAAATCATGAGCCGAACCTTTGACAAGATATTCCTCTTTCAGGAGGAACCTGCGTCTGCGTTGAAAGATGCCAACAAAAAAGTACTGGATCTGTTCAAGTAAAAAATAGAGTCATTTTTCCGGGATTCGCGATCTGTGGGATAATTGTATCCCGCTCCTCTTTCGCGAATCCCGTTTTGTTTTTATAGCGTCATAGACCAAGGATACTATCGTGAGCATCGAATACATCGAATATAATCGCCATTTCCACCTGAAAACACGAACCTCAAGCTATATTATCGCAATTAAAAGAGACCGCTATCTGGAGCATGTTCTGTGGGGCGACCGCATCGTGGAATGGAGCGGATTGAACGACTGCCTTTCCGTCGACCGTCCTTTCGCGCCGAATCCCGTCGAGGGCGATCGTAATTTCTCTCTCGACAACCTGCCTCAAGAATACTCTTTCGCCGACCATGGAGACTTCCGGAATCCTTCGGTCGAAATCGTAATGCCCGACGGTACGATGGTCATGGAGGCATGGTACGAAGGCCATCGGATATTCGCAGGCAAACCGACTATCGAGGGACTTCCGGCGACGTGGACAGAGAATGACAATGATGCCGACACGCTCGAGATCGATTTGACGGACGGCTTGTACGGAATCACGATAACGCTATGCTATACGGTCTGGAAAGACCGTGACGTCATTGCGCGCTCGACCCGTATCGTGAATCGGGGCAAGCAGGCCGTATCAGTGCGAAAAGCGATGAGCGCATGCGTGGATTTCGCGCACTCGGACTATTCCCTTCTGCAGCTCTCGGGTGCGCACTGCCGAGAACGCGACGTTGTCGTCCGGAAGCTGTACCCCGGCATTCAAGGCATCGAAAGCCGGCGCGGCGCCAGCAGCCATCAGCAGAATCCTTTTATTGCTTTGCTTGGACCGGGAACTACCGAGACGAAAGGCGAAGTAATTGCCTTCAATCTCGTGTACAGCGGCAATTTTTCCGCGACAGTCGAGGTTGATCAGTATGGTTCTGCCCGCGCAAATATCGGCGTCAATCCGCATAACTTTGCCTGGCATCTCGACCCCGGAGAGACCTTCCGGTCCCCGGAAGCCGTCATGGTCCGATCGGCGAACGGGCTTGGAGAAATGTCGCGGACGCTCCACCGGCTTTACCGCGAGTGCCTCTGCAGGGGCTCGTTTCAATTCAGGGAACGGCCTGTCGTGATCAACAGCTGGGAGGCTATCTATTTTAATTTTGACGAGAAGAAACTGCTTGAGCTTGCCGATGAATCTGCGCGGCTCGGCGTCGAGCTCTTCGTACTCGATGACGGTTGGTTCGGCAAGCGGGATTCCGATACGACATCGCTTGGTGACTGGACTGCGGACAGGCGAAAGTTCCCGCACGGGATAGGCGATTTTTCCCGCAAGATAAAGGATCGGAATCTTGCGTTCGGCATATGGGTCGAGCCGGAGATGATTTCCAGGGACAGCGATCTTTTCCGCTTGCATCCGGATTGGCCTTTGCAAATACCGGGTCGCGAATTCTCGTTCGGTCGCGACCAGCTCGTTCTTGACCTTTCGCGCAAGGACATTGTGGATTATATTTTTAACGCGCTGTCGCTCGTCTTTGCGGAGTGCGAACCGGATTACGTAAAATGGGACATGAATCGCCATATGACCGAAGTCTGTTCGCTCTCGCTTGCGGCCGATCGGCAGCGGGAAGTTTCACACCGATATATGCTCGGGCTTTATGAACTCCTCGAGCGGCTGACGTCGAAATTTCCTTATATACTTTTCGAAAGCTGCTCGGGCGGCGGCGGCCGATATGATCCCGGAATGCTGTACTATATGCCGCAAACCTGGGCAAGCGACAACATCGACTCGCTGAACCGTGTCTCGATCCAGTTCGGAACGAGCGTCGCGTATCCGGCATGCACGATGTCATGCCATGTTTCCGCCGCCCCGAATCACCAGACTGGCAGGATCACTACGCTGAAATCGCGCGGGAATATCGCGATGGCTGGAACGTTCGGGTACGAGCTGGACGTCACGAAGATTTCGGCTGGTGAAAAAACGGCCATCGCGCGGCAAATCGCGCGGTACAGGGAAATACGAAAGACGGTTTTGTTCGGCGATCTTTTCAGGCTCCGAAACGCGAGGGATATCGAAACCGGAACGGAATCGCCATACGCTGCCTGGATGTACGTGAGCGCCGACCGAACCGAGGTAGTCGTTACAGCCGTGAGACTCAAACCGTGGCCGAACCAGGCTGCGATTATCCTGCGACTCGAGGGGCTGGACAAAGATGCGTGCTATCGGTCGGATTTCGATGACGCGGTGTATGGCGGCGACGAACTCATGTCGATCGGCATCAGTTTCTTGTTCTTCACCGAGACGGAGGAAAGCGTCTTGATAAAGCTTGTCGGGGTCAACCGCCGTTGATCGTGCTGTTCTTCTTTCTCCATCCGATTATCAACAAGTATCAAATGCCGTAGATAATCGGCTAAAAGACGGAAGTGCCCCCTCGGGTGGAAAGTCATAGGGCCGAGGGTTCGATTCTATCCAGGTGTCCCTGAATTTGCACAATCCCCTCTTCGTTCTCCGATCCTATCTGCTGCAATCGCTGGGCGCTCAGTTTGAAGTCCGCCGCACACCCGGTTATACCGGAAAGCGACCGGCCCGCCTCCTGAGTCCGCGTTTGAATATTCTGAAACGCCGCGCGGCTGGAACTGATGATCTGCGTCATTCCGTCCATCGCCTCGGAGACGGTTCCGTTGATACGGGACAACTCCTGAATAACGGAAAGAATCTCTTTTGTGCCGACACTCATCTCGCCCATGCCGTTGTTTATATCCATCAGGGCATCCTGGACGCTGCGTATCCGTTTGTGAATTCCTTCAAACAATTTACGGTTCGAGTGACTGTCCTGTACGACCGCCTTGATGTTGTTGCTGTTTTTCTGAAGAAGATCCCGGCTCAAAAGGGAATTTGAATCTGTCTCCTCGTCGAGTTTGCGGATCTCCCCTGTGACTACCGCGAAACCGCGCCCGCTGTCTCCGTCATGCGCCGCCTCGATCGCCGCGTTCATTGCCAACAAATTGGTCCGGGCTGCGATTGCTTCGATGACGCCGATTGCAGCAAGGCGTTAAGCTGTTCAAGCCGGCGGCGGGACTGCTTGTCATTCTCCACCAGGTGCCCATGATCCGCGATTCCACCCCGAATGAAATGACAAGGAGTATGATTCCTATCATATAGAAGAGCAGGGCGAAAACCAGGGTGTTTAACATCGCGGGCAATTCGGAACCCGGGGCAGGAAACCGTTGAATCATATACACCGTCGCAAGTATCAGCTGAATCGCAGTGACGCCCCACACCTGCAGCGGTGATACCCGATAACCAGAGACATGATCGCGATCGGCAGACTGAACAGGCAAAACATGTAAATATCCCGATAGCTTTTAAATTCCTGGGCCATCATCACCGTATACGGGGTGACGGCAATCAGCAACAAATAGACGGTACTGACGCTCCGGTATTTGCCCTGTCGCAGGAAATACCCCGCGGCAAGAGAAACCGCAAGAACAGGAAGCGAGCTGGTCAGACAATATGAAGAGACCTCCAGTATGTTATTAATCGCGGATTAGCATCATACTGGAAACCAGCGGATACATACCGCAAACAAACGGAGGCCCCCTCAGGACCAGAATAGTGTATATCGGAATGGATGTCCATAAAGACACCTACAGTCTATGCAGTTTCGACGCTCACGACAGCTTTATGCTTTCTGAATCGACAGTAAAAGCAGAAACTTCAGCCGTTCTCTCTTACATTAAAAGCATCGAAAAAAAGCTTATTGATGACGACGTAATGATCGTCTGTGGCTACGAAGCCGGTCTGACAGGATTTTCTCTTTGCCGAGATCTACAAAGGAAAAATATATCATGCGTCGCCATGGCGCCCTCTTCTCTCCCAAAATCACCAGATAATAAGAAACGAAAGACAGACAAGAACGACGCCAGAAACCTCGCGTTACACTTGGCTCATAAAACCTATAAGGCTGTTAATGTATTATCGCCGGAGATTGAAGCTATCAAAGAATTAACGCGAACCAGAGCGACTGCCCTAAAAGCTCAAAAGAGAGCTAAACAAAATTTTCTTTCTTTTTTACTAAGAAAAGGGATGGTCTACCCTTATGGGGGTAGATCTAAATACTGGACACAAAAGTTTTATGCATGGCTCAAGACTCCCGAGTTTTCAAATGAAACTGAACGCTACTCGTTTGAGGAATATCTTTCCGAAGTTAACCACCGGATGAGCAGGGTCTCTCGCCTTGATGAAAAAATTGAAAAAATAGCCGAATACCCCTTGATCAAGGATGATGTTAAAAAACTATGTTGTTTCAGCGGAATAAGCACGCTCACTGCGGTAAGCCTCGTCTGCGAAACTGGAGACTTTAATCGATTTGAAAAAGCAAGTTACTTCGCAAGCTATCTTGGTTTATGTCCAGGAATCCATTCAAGCGGGTTATCAAGTCAGACCCTGGGAATAACAAAAGCGGGAAACAAGCACCTCAGGTGTCTATTAATAGAAGCAGCGCAATCAATGAGTCATTCTCAAATATGCGGCAAGAAATCGTTGCGCCTTCTGGCGCGACAGAAAGATGTGAATCCTTTAGTTGTGGCCTATGCCGATAGGGCTACGGAACGAATCAAGCGAAGAAGAAGCTCTATGATCTTTCGAGGTGTGAATGTTAATAAAGCAACTACTGCAGCTGCTCGGGAAATGGCCTGCTTTATATGGGGAATGATGACGAGTAATATCGCGTAAGTTTTTTTTACAGGGACAGAGATTGGCGATTACGCAATGTAAGTTATCGTCGATTCAACCTTAAGGACAGAATCACTTTTATGTTTCTGATTCCTATTGTCAGAGCGGGCGGACTTTTCAGGCGGACCATTGACCTGTGGTATCCAATCCACGTATATGAGATTGGTCAAGCCGTTAAAATCTTCCATCTCTGTCCTTGTTTTTTATATTGACAGAGGTCTCATCATATAAGAGTTTTAGGAACGCGATCCTGAAGAAGGTATTACCGCCGGAAAATAGAAGCTGGCATTGCAGCTATTACAATCAACAGTTGGCTAGCGAATCTGAAAGATGGTACACTGTCAATTGAACAGCATAGCGACGATCCGGTGAACGAGCGAAGTATGAAGGAAAAAATGGATCTTCTGCTCGAGTACCAGAAAGTAGCAGCGGACAATGAAGGCGAATGGCTTCGCCAGAAAGGTCTCCATAGCGAACCTATCGCCCTGTTCAGACAGGAGTTGACAACACATATGAACGATAAGTCAGCAGACAAGGATAAACGTATCAGGGAACTTGAAAAGCAGGTCAAGAGCCAGGAAAAGGAACTGCAACGTAAGGAATCGGCACTCGCAGAAGTGGTCGCCATTCTTACACTTTAAAAAAAACTGGATTCGAGACGAGGGATTACGGACGAGGACGAATAATGCCCCGAGGGTCAGGCGCCTTCTATATTGACACAGAGGGGCTTGTCCATTGATGAGTTATGCGTAAAAATGGGCAACGTCGTCTCAAAACAGGCTATTTCCAAGTACGAAAGCGGAAAAATGATGCCGGATAGTTCCGTCCTTCTCTCTATTTCCCGCGCTCTTGATATGCCGATTGATTATTTTTTCAGACCTTTCTCGTTCAGCGTAGAAAACGTTCAGTTCCGGAAGAAATCACGACTCTCCGTAAAGGAAGCCGAAAGCATCAAGGAACGTATTGTAGATCTTCTGGAGCGCTATATCGGGATCGAAACTGTATACAGAATGTGATTGAAATGCTTGAAGAGCACGGAATTAAAGTTCTCGAAATAGACGCCGACTTGTCCTTCGACGGGCTCAGTTCCATCGTAAATGACCGGTATCCGGTTATCGTCATAAACAGTCGGTTCCCGCCACGATATCTCGTATCAGGAATTACGGGCCATACAGGGGCGGTTCGGGATATCTTCCGATGCGCTTATGTATAAGGCGAAGTCTTGAGCAATCAATATACCCAGTGGAATCGTCTACCCGGTTTGTGCGGCTTGTGTATCGCGCATTATCCAGCGAGCTTATTACCAGTTCGAAGGCGGCCGGGCTTCTCGGCATAAGCATTGATCGAGTGCGCGAGGAACTGGCTTTGGTATGATCGAAGACATCGTCGTTAGCGATACAAACATCTTCATCGATTTGCTGACTGTCGAATTACTTGACGCATTCTTTCGGCTGCAATACCGTGTCTGGACGACTGTTCGGTATGGCGCTTTTCTTGCGATAACGGATATCAAGAATGGTAAAGAAGCTCGTGAAGCCTTGAATATGATACAGTCCCTTGAAGAGCTCATTGTATCTCTGCGTTCGGCATTAAGCTGTTCCCTCGTTTTCAACTTTCAACACTGCCTGGAATGATAGTAAAGGACATGAAAAAAACCCATCTCGAAGGAAGGGAAATTCTGGATGCGCTTATTCTTGTATTTCCGGTTTCGTGTAATGGCACTGTGCCATGTCCATCCATGGAGTTTCCGCGTAACCGACAAAAGGCCAAACTTTCACGTTTCTCCTGCGAAACGGGATCTTCTTTTCCCCGACATCAAATTCCGGAATTTTCGGGACAAGAATGCCTATTTGGTTCTATACTAATGACATGTCGCCCAGTTCTTCCGGGGTTTTTGCAACCCTGCCCCAGAATTTTTTCTCGCCCCTGGCAAGCCCCAACCGTGAGCATTATGCGGCTTTTTTGGTTGTTTTTTACCGCGTATTCCAGGAATCGCCTCACGGTGTTGAGCGGAATGTGCTTGTTTCCCGGTATACGGAATACATCGCACTGCACCGGGGGCAGTTTTCAGTCGAGACTGAAGAGGAAGGCTTTGAGGAGAGTACCGAGAGTAATTCTGACTTGACCGATGACCTCTCCGAGTCGGCAATAGAGCCTGCCCGCTATATGGCTTCCCGGTTTTTACGCACCCTGATCCGGGCCGGCTGGGTGTCGGAGGAAACGCTCAGCGACTATACGAGGGTCATCAATATGGCTCCCTTTGCCCGGCCTTTCTTCGAGGGCCTGGCCCGGGTGGAAGAGGGACTCAAGACCGAGTATGAAAGCCATGTGGTGGCCGTATACTCGCTCCTGTGCGCGGACGCCGCCTTCGAAAACGGACATTATGCGGTGTTGAACGCGCATGCGTCGACTATCGCGCTCATCGATTCATTGAAGGTGCTCTCCCAGAGCATACGCAATCACTATGAGCGCCTGACCGAAATTTCCCGCGACAGTTCCATACGCGAGCTTCTTCACCTTCATTACGATCTCTATGCCAGCGACATTCTGGACGGAGCCTACAAACGGCTGAAGACCTCCGATAATCTTTCGCGGTACCGGCCCCGCATCCTCAAGCGGGTGGCGGAATTGCTGAATGACCGGACATGGCTTGACGCGAGCGCGGGAAAATATTCGCGCCTTGGCCATGCCACGGTGGTGGAAGCCCGCGAAAAGCTCGTCACCATGCTTGAGGAAATTCGCGATACGCTGAAGGCGCTTGATCCCCTGCTCGAGGAGATCGACAGGCGGAACATGCTCTATGCCCGGTCCAGTACCGAACGGGTAAAAACCCTGCTGGAGCCCGACTCGACCCTGGCCGGCCGGATAGCGCTGCTTGTGCGCGGGCTTTTCGCCGTCGACGGTTTGCACCGGAATCTCGCCCATCACCTGTACCATGTGCGCCATCTTGCCCCCGGCTCGCTCTACCGCAGGTGGCTCCGAGAAAACCTCGCGCCTGTTTGGAAAGGGGCTGCCGGGACGGATACGGGGGATTTCGAGCGGGCCGAGGCCGAACTACGGCTCAGGCTCGAGAAGCAGCTTTCGCCGAAGAAAATCTCGCTCTGGCTTGATGAAAGCGGCGGCGGGGAGAGCCTTCTGCATTCAGCGCTCCTGGTGCGCGATGCCGATTCCTTTGTGCGGCTTTTATATGCAGTCATCTATGCCGACTCGCGCTCGGGGCGTTTTGACTATCGTATCGAGGAGGGCCCGCTCGGAAGGGTACGCGCCTCGGAATATGAAATACCGGATCTGGTATTCAGGAGAAAGACATGAGAACCGACTCGTCAGAACTTGCGCTGATCGGCGACCTTACCGACGGTGAATTCGATCTTTTTCGCTCCGCCATACGGCTGTTTCTTTCGCGGACCTTTATCATCCGAGGGTTTGAAAGCGACGAGCGGCTCTATGATTTCGTCATACGCAACATACGGATGTTCGAGTCCTGGTTTTCCTGCGCCGACATCGAGCTGAAGAGGGATGAGGGGCTGGGCGTCATCTGCTGCCGCGGCGGTCACGAATTGCGCGCCCGCCTTTCGCGCGAGGAAACCTGCGCGCTGCTCGTCTTCCGCCTCCTCTATGAGGAAAAGAGAACCGAGATATCGCTTGCCAGATACCCCTCGATTCTTGTGCTGGACTTTGTGCAAAAATACCGGGCCCTTACCGACCGTGATATCGCGAAGACTCGCCTGATCGAGCTGCTGCGCCGGCTTGCTTCGTTCCGTCTTGTCGGCATTCCTCCCGATCCCGCGGATCTCGAGGGCGTGCTTGTTCTGTATCCCTCCCTTGCCCTGGCGCTTGACTGGGCGGGCATTGACGAGATACTCGCCGGCCTCGGGAAGGATTCTGACGGAACGGACACGGTTGACCCAGATGAAGCCGATGTGGAGGAAGAATCATGATAACACTTGAGCGCGTCCGCCTCGTCCTGTGGCATTTTTTCGAGGACGAAGTCATTTCGATCGGTAATCGCTGCCTGATCGCGGGGGACAACGGCTCGGGCAAGTCGACGATCGTTGACGCGATACAGTATGCACTCGCCGCCGATCTCCGCAAAGCCCGCTTCAATTCCGCCGCCGGCGACCGCAAGGGTGGACGAGATCTTGCGGGCTACGCGCGGTGCAAACTTGGCAGTGACGTAACCGAGTATCTTCGGGGCGACGCCATTTCCTGGATCATGCTGGAGTTTTCCGACAACGCTGACGGGTTTCTCGCCGCCGTATGCGTCGAGGCCTACAGTGACGGGCGGACGGCCGAGCATTTCTGGATTGCGGGCGGCATGAAACTTGACTCCGTGGAGGTCCGGGCCCCCGACGGGAGGCCTCTTTCGTTTCGCCAGGCGCGGGACGCGCTCGCGCCAAGGGGCGCCGAGTTCGCGGATTCGAAAAAGCAGTATATCCGCGAGCTCACCTCTCGCCTCGGCGTCTTCCGCCGCATGGCCGAATACAATCCTTACCTGGAGGCCTTTACCCGTTCGGTGAGCTTTACTCCCTTAAGCTCGGTCGACCGTTTTGTCTGCGACTATATTCTCGAGGACCGCCCGCTGGATATCTCGACCATGAAGGCAAACCTTGAAAGCTACAAAGAGGCCGAACGGGAGGCTATTGCCACCAAAAGGCGGATTTCTTTCCTGACGCGGATTGACGCTCAAGCCGAAGAATATAGAAAATTCCGGCGTATACAGACGCAGCAGGAATATCTCAAGATACTGCTGGACCGCAATATGGCGAAGGAAGCTCTCGAGAACGGACTGAAAAAGGATCGGGATCTTGTGTCGGATCTGGCGAGGCTCGAATCAAGCCTTGCCGATACCTCTCGTGTAAAAGCGGAGCTCGTTTCGGTACGCCGGGAAACCGAGACGGCACTGGCCCGCGATGACGCGCATCTTCTCTTTACCCGGATGAAGGAGAATCTTGCCGACGTGACCCGCCGTCTCTCGGAGGCGTTCATGCGCGCCGCGCGCTACGGGCTGCTTCGTTCCCAATGCGCTGCTCTCCTGGATCGTTCTCCTGCCGGGGATCTCGATGAGGAGATATCTTTCCTGGAAGAAGCTCAAACAGAAAATACCCGCGAGGGCCAGAAGCTGTCAGCGGAAAAAGAGCGGATAGAACTTCTGCTTCGCGAGACTTTTTCCGAACTTGCCGACCTTGACCGCGGCATCCGCCGCTACCCGGAATCCCCGGCGCGCCTTCGCGATGCCTGCAAAAAAGACGGAATCGAGGCCTGGATTCTCTCGGACCTCACCGAGGTGCTGCAGGCGGACTGGGCCGATGCCGTCGAGGGCTGGCTCAACACGCTGCGTTTCGCCGTTATTGTCGCCCCCGAAAACTTTACCGCGGCACTCACCCTTTATAATTCCCTTCCCCGAACGGTGTCCGGGGCCGCGCTTCCGAATCTCGCGAAAATGCGTGGAATGGAAAGGAGGGCGGGATCGCTGGCGGAACTGGTGGGGACCGAATCGCCCTATGCGAAGCTCTATCTTGACTGTGTGCTCGGCGACGTGATGACTTCGGATCTCTCATCCCTCAAGAATTACTCCAAGGCGGTGACGAAGGACTGCATGTGCTATTCCCGCTTTACCGCCGCGCGCATTGACGAGAAAGTCTATCGGGACCATTGGCTCGGGCAGACTGCCCGGGAAAAGCGCAAATCCTTTCTTCTCGCGGAAACGATACGCTTGCGTGCGGAACTCGAGGAGGTCGTCTCGGCATCGGGAAAAAACGGCGAGAGGTCGGAAATACTCAGGCGCTCCTACCGCTCCCTCAATGAGGCCCGCTCCCTTTTCCCCTCAGTCGCCGAAGCCGTGCGATTGGAGGGCGAGCGCATCCAGGCAGAGAGGGATCTTGAGTCGATAGACACGGAAACCTTTCGCGACCTTGAAGCGCGCATCGGAGAGCTGACGAAACGCATCGATGAATGCGAATCTTCTCTCGCCTGCCTGCACAGGGAAACCGGAGCGAAGAAACGCGAGCTGGAGGACGGGAAGAATTCTTTGGTGGGCTTTGAGTTGGTTTTTGCCCTTTCATCGCGTGCCTTCGACGAGTTTATCCGCAGTAACGAGGCTGTCATCGCGGATTGCGAAAAGTACGCCTCCGAGCGGCTTCGTTCTTCTACAGGCAGGGATATTATCGCCAACTACGCGAGCGCCCGAAAGGGGATCGATACAAAAAGCGAAAAATGCCTGAAGGATTTCCGCGAACTTGTCATGCAGTACGACAATGAGTTCAACGCGCTCCTTCATCCCGAAATCGACGAGGCTCCCCTGGTGCGCTCCCTTCTTGACCGCCTTGCGTCTTCGGAGCTTCCGGAATATCTCGAGAAGATATCGAAGGCAAGGCAGGACGCCGAGCGGGAATTCAAGGATCATTTTATCTCGCGCCTCAACGAGCTGATCGAGGAAGCGCGGGAAAGTTTCCGGGAAATAAACGAAACGCTCCGCGTGATGACTTTCGGCCGAGATCAGTACCGCTTTACCCTCGAAGAGAGGAGCGACCGCCGGGGCCAGATTGACATCGTGAGGAAAGCCGCCGAGATCGCGACTTTCGAGGACAGCCTCTTTGCCCAGTTTGCCGACCCTGCGGACAGGGAAGCGGCCGAAGCCCTGTTTGACCGGATTCTGCACTCAAGTCTCGATTCGCCCGAGATGCGGAGCATCTGCGATTACCGGACCTACTTCACCTATGACATACGCATGAAGGATACCCAGTCGATCGATCCGTCCACGGGAAAGGCCGAGGAATCTTCGCTGTCCCGGGTGCTCCGGGAGAAGTCCGGCGGCGAAGCGCAGACTCCGTACTATGTCGCGATAGCCGCCAGTTTCTACCGGTTCTTCAAGGAGAAGCGGGAAATCACCGTCCGTCTCGTGCTTTTCGACGAGGCCTTTGACCGGCTTGACGACGACCGGATAGGAAAGATTCTCGAGTTCTACCGCGAGATGGGATTGCAGACTGTCATCTCGGTACCGACTGAAAAAATCGAGTCGATCGCCCCGCATATGGACAGAGTAAACCTGGTGATACGCCATGGGTATCGCGCTGCCGTCCGTGACTTTCATTTTTCGGGCTCTACGCAATGACAAACTGGGAGTCGCGCATCCTTGCGCTTTTTGCGGAACGCTTTCCCTCTTCGGCTGCAGCCTCGGGTGGAAGGGTTCTCCGCTTGTCATGCCGCCGTGCTTTTCCCGAGCTCGTCTCTGCCCGTCCCGATATAATTGAATCTTTTCTGGAAGGGGCGGAGAATCTGGAACGCGCCGGTATTATTTCCCTTGACTGGGAAAGGCACCGGAAGGGCGAATCGCTCGTCTCTTTTTCACTTGTTGACCCGTCCCTTCTTTTTGCTTCCCTTGGCCGCCCGTCCCCATCCGACACCTGCGCGCGCGCGCGGGAAGAAGCGCGCCGCATAGCTTCGGATGAAACATCCGGCGAAACACCCGGCGAAACGGTTGCCTTTTTTCGATGGGCAGCGGAAGTCCTTTCTCCCGAGGACGCTGCGGCGGGGATCGACGGTCCCTCCCTTCGCGCGCTCAATGAACTTCTCGATGCGCTGGCAGCTCATTCAAATGAAGGGACGCTGGCCTTCATCACGCCGCGCGCCCTGTCGGTGAAGCTCTTTTCCGATTCAAAGCGCATCGAGTCTCTTTTACGGCTGCTGCAGCCCTTGCTCGCCCGAGCCTGCCGGGCTGGCCATGAACTATCCCTTCTGTCGGCGATTGACCGCTCCTTTCCCGACACGCTCGTCGCGGGAAAGCTTTCCTTTTCGTTTCCCTCAGGCACCCTGATAAATGAAAGCGGCAGCATTATCGGTCTGCCTTACGTGACATTGCGCCGCATATCGGACATCCTAGTCCTTCCCCCCGAAGGCGCGCGATCATTCGCGGGGAAAAAAAGGCGCGTCCTTGGTATCGAGAACAAGGAAACTTTTTTTGCCCTCGCCCTGTCCCTTTCATCCGGCGTCTTGGAGGACTTCGACGCGCTCGTCTACGTCGGCGGCCATCCGAACCGTGCGGTCCAGTGTGTGTGGGCCGCATTCGCCTTCTCCGGGTTCGCTCTGTCCCATTCGGGGGATCTGAATCCTGACGGTCTTCTTATCCTGCAGGAACTCGGCGACGCCGCGCGCCGCCCTGTTGAGCCTTTTTTCATGGATGCAGCCACCTTTGACCGCTATGCCTCCCAAAGCCGCCCGCTTGACGCTTCCATGCTCTGCCGCGCGTCCCAGCTAAGGGACGATACCCGCAGCCTGAGCGGGATCGAGGATTTGCTCACACGGATTCTCCGGAGTGGCCGGGGCGTCGAGCAGGAAATCATCAGCTACGAAAGGAAGTGAGGGGAGGGGGAAGTCTCCCCCTTATCTCCGAAGGTTTTTGCACAGCAAAAACGCTTCTCCGACACCCCTTCTGGTTTTTTTACGGATTTAACTAGCAGCGCAGCGAAAATCCGGGTCGGCGGCATCCACTAGTATTGCGGAGCGCGCAAGGCATTTATTCATCTTTTTAATAATCCCCAAGATAAATCGTCAAAGCACACGTGGATTTTTTTGAGCAAATGACGGACCCTTGGCCGATGTCTGTAAAAAACTCAATGTTGAAGTATGCAATTAAGACAAGACAGCGAACAACTTGTTCAACACGGATTATCTGCTTCCCGATAACTGGTCAAAACCTGAAACCATAGTCAAAGCCGACGTCATTGCAGATTCACCAGAGAGAACCAATCGAAATCCGCATGGTTTTTACTCGCCTTGTCTTTAGCGGTGCCGAACAGGCCGACGCAGGTGCCGACGAAGCCGCCGGCAACGTCCGTGGATAGAATTCTCCCGTCGACTTTATCGATTAACGGGATATAGGCGTCCGAGCCGGATGGTTTGTAAAAAAAACTCAGGTCCTGGTAACGGGCATGCACCTTGAAATCCCAATCCGTGTTTTTTGAAGTCAGCGGGAATGAGGCAAGCGTTTCTTCTTTGCCCTTGGCGCATTTCAGAATTTTTATATACCCCACGCCGCTTTCGATAGTATAAATCAGTGAATAATAAAATTCATTGCTCTGAAATAATGCGAGGCCTGCTGTTTCATGTTCTCCGGGATTAAACGAAAATCGTGTTTCTGCCGTGAATGACATGGATTGCTGGCGCCGGCAGATAAATGAGGGGCTGGACAGCTCGTTCAAACGGACGGGTGAAAGAAATATCCGGAGAAACCCCGGCCTTTCGGAAAGGCTGTACCTGCTCATGTCCGGATTTCTGAGAAATATGAAATGAGAAGGAAGCTTAAGGCTGTCGAAACTCTCAAGTTCAGGAACGCTTAGCCTCTCGGTGTACGGGAGTGCGGGAAGAGGTCCTGTGTTTTCGACAATCCCTTTCCCGGGATTGATTACGGGCCATCCATCTTCCCAACTGACCGGAACAAGAAAGGTTTCGCGGCCCAAGTTCCGGTAATAACCGCCATACGGTCTGGAAGCGAGAAGAATCATCCACCATTCGCCCTTCTGCGTCTCGACAAGATCGGGATGCCCCACATTGACGATAGGGTAATCTAGCCCGAGATGCCGATGGGTCACAATCGGATTGCGCCTGTATCCCTCAAACGGTTTCCGTACTGATCTGCTTCTCGCGATGGATACCGCATGATCGTGTCCGGTGCCCCCTTCCGAGATCAGCAGATAATACCATCCGTCTTTTTTGTAGATATGCGGTCCCTCAGGCCACACCGCATCGCGCAAGGCTCCATGCCAGGCCGCATGGGATTCTCCGGCCAGGGTCATGGTATCAAGATGAAGCTCCTGAATATAAATTTCATTGTCGCCGAAAAAAGCGGCGCCTTCCCGCCTGTCCTTCGTGCCGCAGTAATAGCAGCGGCCGTCATCGTCGAAAAAGAGGCTGGGATCTATGCCTTCGGAATGAAGGTAATAGGGTTCTGACCACGGGCCTTCCGGATCGGCGGAAGTTACGATGAAATTTCCGCCGTTTTGCACATTCGTATTGATTACGTAAAACACGCCGTTGTGGTACCGGATAGTCGGCGCGAAAATGCCGGCAGAGTGTCCTCCTTCTTTCAGAGGTATCTGCGATTCCCGATCCAGAACATTCCCGATCTGATTCCAATGGACCAGGTCTTTGCTGTGAAATATCGGGATGCCGGGAAAATAGGTAAAGGTTGAAGTAACCAGATAATAATCATCATTGACCCTGCAGACCGACGGATCAGGATAAAATCCCGGTAATATCGGGTTATTGAATGTGTTCATGCTTTTCCTCCGGCAAAATTAGTGTATTGTAAAACCGGTTTTTTGCATATGAAAAACGCCGGGAGGTAATCATGAGAGCTCGAATATTTTTTTTATTCGGGACTCTTTTTTTCTATGCTGAGTTTTACGAATTCACTCGGAGCGATACCCATGACCTTTTTAAACGTCCGTGAAAAATGAAGCGGATCGGTATATTCCATTATCTCCGCCACTTCCTGGACCTGATAGCTTTTTTGAAGCAGAAGGTCGGCGGCATGGTTCATGTTCAATCGCAAAAAGTATTGATACGGGGTTTGATGGTTGAATTTTTTAAAAAGCTTGCAGAGATAGCTCGTGTCGGTATAGCAGGCGCTGGAAATTTCGTTGAGGTTTTTCAGCTTGAGGTAATTCTGGTTGATGACAGAGAGGCATCGCAGATAATTCGTATAGGCAATTCCCGAGAAATCATCATTCTCAATGGAAGATTCCGCCATTTTCAGAACGAGAAGCTGTACGAGATGAGTGCAGATTTTGTTGCTCCACACATTATTTTCCAGACCGTAATTCGTCAACTCCTCGAAACTCTGCTGAATCGCAAAAGGCCGGACGCTGTGAAGAACCTGTCCGTAAATGTTCGAGTCGGAACCAAGAAACGAGTTTTTGTCGCTGCACATGATGCAGACAAAATACTTTTCCAAAGGGTCCTTTGAGTCATTGATAATAGTATGGGGTATATCGGGACCGTAGGAAAAAAAGACGCCGGGAATCAGCTGGTACTCGGTATTATTTAGTATAACGATTCCATGCCCTGAAACAACAAATTCCAGTGCATAATAGGGGAAGGCATTTCGGGCAATACTATATCCCTTCGCGCAGCTTTCCCAGCCTCCCGCATGCACGCTGAAGGCGGGGCTGCTGTTCTCGGCAAGCGCCAGGCTGGGATTGTAGAATCTTTTGGAAGCCCTGATTTGCCTTGAAAAATAGGATGGTTCCTCGCCTTGAAGGTGCTTGTTTTGTCCAATATTTGGCATGTTTTTTCCTATTATGTCACTAACTGTAATTTGAAAACCGACTGTATAATAATTTTAAGTCCAGGAAAAGCACGGATTAAACGCATCAAAATACCTGACTTAGTGTAGGGTATTTATCCGCTCAAGACAAGCTTTTTCTGTTCAGTGTATGTAGGGTGACCGTGGGAAGATTTGTAATAAAAAGTTATTTTTAGCAAGTCTCCCTGTATAATAGGAGGATGAAAAGATGAAAAAGATTCTAGTATCGCTTCTGGCCTTGATGATCGCGGGATCATTGGCATTTGCCGGCGGCGCCGGGGACAAACCCGCTTCAGCGTCAGGTAAAATCGTCATGGGTGCGCTCATCAGAAATCTTGATGAAGACTTTGTCCGCATTTATGCCGACAATCTGAAAGCGCTCGCAACCAAGAACGGTGTGGACCTCAAACTGCTCGATGCGCGAAATGATCAGGCAACCCAGCTTGACCAGCTGAATACCCTCCTCTCCCAGGGAGTCAAGTTTTTCGTAATCGTACCCGTCCAGACAGAAATGACCGAACAGATGGCCAAAGCGATCCAGAAAAACGGAGGAGGAGCATCCTTTTCCAATATTCAGCCTTCGATCGAAGCGTTGAAAGTAGGGCCGAACTTCTTCCTTGCCTCTTCGCCGGAATCGGTTGCAGGAGCGATGCAGGCAGGTATCATTGACACATACTTCAAGAAATTCCCCGCAAAGCTCGGCCCGAACAAGACTATCAGTCCCCTTATGCTTCTCGGCCAGCTCGGTCATCCTGCCCAGGTTCTCCGCACCAATGCGGTCATCAACGGCCTGAAGGATAAGGGCTACACCGTAAATATCATCGCCAAGGATACCGCCAACTGGAAGCCGGACGAAGCCCAGCAGAAAATGGACGCATGGATTGCCGCATACAAAGGAAAATTCAACATCGTCATAACGAACAACGACGGAATGGCCCTCGGCGCGGTTGAATCCCTCCTGACCAACAAATACACCGATGATCCAGCCGATCCCACAAAGGATGTCGACGGCGACGGAACGGTATTGAAAGTGCCCGTACTCGGCGTCGATGGAACTCCGGTTGCATTGCAGTCAATGGCTGAAAACAAGCTTTTCGCGACGGTGCTGCAGGACGCAGCCGGACAGTCAGGAACCGCTTTTGCGCTTTCCTACGAAATGGCGAAAAAAGGAACAGCGATCGGTATGGTCGCGAACGGCATAAGCGCCGCGACCGCAGTGACGCCCGGTGAACCGCCGTCAGACGATCCCGCAGTATTGAAGCAGTGCTATCTCGTTCCTTTTGCCCCGATCACGAAAGAAAACTACAAGACCTACATTAAATAAGAGGCAGCTTGTAATAACGGGAGGGGTGTTTCAAAGCACCCCTTCTTTTTTGAAAAAAGCGCAAGAATATCCGATACTCATTCTGGTAGGTATGAACATGAACAATGAATATATTCTGGAAATTGACGGTATAAGCAAGCAATTTCCCGGAGTGCGTGCCCTGGATGATGTTTCCCTGAAGATACGGCCGGGAAAGGTGCATACGCTGATGGGCGAAAACGGCGCGGGAAAATCAACCCTGATGAAGTGCCTGTTCGGAATGTATCACCCCGACGGCGGGCATGTTTTTTTCGAGGGCAGGGAAGTGAAGTTTCACAGCGCGAAAAACGCGCTCGATTCCGGCATTTCGATGATACATCAGGAACTTTCGAACGTTCCGAAGCGTACGGTAAGCGAGAATATCTGGCTTGGCCGGGAGCCGCTAAACCGGATCGGTCTGCTCGATCATAAAAAAATGCATACTGACACACTGGCACTGATGAAACAGCTGGAGATCGACATTGATCCGGGCTGTCAAATGGACTCTCTCTCAATATCAAAACAACAGTCCTGCGAAATCGCAAAGGCTGTCTCCTACGGGGCCCGGATCGTCGTCATGGACGAGCCGACGTCGTCCCTGACCGAAACGGAGACAAACCACCTGTTCAGGATCATCAATGACCTCCGTTCACGGGGGGTTGCAATAATATACATATCGCACAAGATGAGCGAGATCTTCCAGATATCGGACGAGATCTCGGTAATGCGGGACGGCCGGATGGTAGGTTCTTTCGCGGCCTCCGAACTTACCGAGGACAAGCTGATTTCCCTGATGGTCGGCCGCGTTTCTCGGCAGCGGTTTCCGCCGAGCGAAACCGTTCCCGGCAAGATCCGGCTTCGCGTCAAAGGGCTTACCGCCAAGGCCCTTAATTCATTCAAGGACGTCAGTTTTGATTTGCGCGAGTCGGAAATTCTCGGCATCGGCGGACTTGTCGGCGCGCAGAGGACCGAGCTCGTCGAGGCGATTTTCGGCCTTCGGGGATTATCCGCGGGCGTGATAGAGCTGAACGGAAAAGAAATCAAGATTCGCTCGACGAAGGACGCGATCAGGAACGGCATTGCGATGATCACCGAGGACAGACGCGGCTCCGGTATTTTTCCGCTCCTTTCGGTGACCACCAATACGGCGATCGCCGCCCTTGACCAGTTTATCAACAAATTCCACTTTCTCGATCATGGCGCGATAAGGAAAAAAGCCAGGGAGCTCAACGATTTCCTGCGCACCAAGACACCGAGCATGACCACGCAGATCCAGAATCTCTCGGGCGGAAACCAGCAGAAGGTTATCGTCAGCCGATGGCTCATGACGCTGCCGGATATCCTGATCATGGACGAGCCGACGAGGGGAATCGACGTAGGCGCCAAGTACGAGATTTACACCATTATGACAGAACTGGCCAGACAGGGAAAATCGATAATAATGGTTTCCTCGGAGATGCCCGAGCTCATCGGAATGTCTCACCGGATTATGGTTCTTTGCGCCGGGCGCCATACCGGCACGATCGAGAAAGAAGACGCAACACAGGAAAGTATTATGCGGCTGGCCGCAAATTTTAGTTGACAGGGATTAACCAACGCAGTTTTAAGGAGCATGGCATGGGTGAAAGAAGTATAGGATCAGGATTGCTTTCCTTCCGGAAGGACATATTCAGCAAGTACACGAATCTGTTCACGTTTATATTGCTGGTTTTTATTCTGGCCGTTTTTACCAAGGGCCGTTCAATGCAGGGCGATTCGGTCAGAAACCTGATGATCGCCGAATCAGTCCGCGCCTTCGCGGCCCTGGGCGTCGGTATGATAATCATTTCGCGGGGTATCGATCTTTCGATCGGCTATGTCGTCTGTCTGACGGCGAGCGTCGCCGCGTCATTCACGCAGACCGCCGGCTATTCCGGCGCCCTTTTCCCCGGGGTGCAGTTTCCCTTCTGGGCGCCGATCGCCGCGGGCATCGCCGTAGGCGGATTGTTCGGCCTTATTAACGGCCTCCTTGTCGCCTATGCGAAGCTGCCTCCCTTCATCGCGACGCTCGGTACTCTGTCCCTGGCGCGCGGGGCCCAGCTTATCTATACCCGCGCGGCGGTCATCGGCAGCCTGAAGCAGGAATTCAAGGAAATATCGCAGGGCAATATCGGGCCGGTCCCGAACCTGGCAATCTATGTCGCCGTCGCGGCCTTTCTCGTCTGGATTCTGCTGCGCCATACCCGGCTCGGCACGAACTTCTATGCGATAGGAGGCAATTCCCAGGCAGCCCGGGTATCGGGCGTGAACGTCGAAGCCGATCTTGTGAAGGTCTACCTTTTCGCCGGCCTTCTTTACGGAATAGCCGGCGTGCTGCAGGCGTCGCGCCTGGGACTTGCCAACGCGCTTACCGCGAACGGGATGGAACTCGATGCCATCGCGGCAGTCACGGTCGGCGGCGTATCCCAGTCGGGCGGCGTCGGAACGGTCAGCGGCATGATAATCGGCGTTCTGATCATGGGTATAATCAACTATGGAATGACCTACATGAACATCGACTCGTATTACCAGCTTCTCATGAAAGGAACGATCATCATAGTCGCGGTTTTTTTCGATATGCGAAAACACGCACGCAAATTATAGGAGACCACTATGGAAAACAGGTACAAGGAAAGCCTGCCGGCGATCGGCATCCGCCCGGCGATAGACGGACGCGAGGGCGGAGTCCGCGAGGGTCTCGAGACCCAGACGATGAATATGGCACGCATGGCAGCCGCCCTCATTTCAGGCAGTCTGCGGCATCCGAACGGCATGGGCGTGGAATGCGTGATCGCGGACACGACGATCGGCGGGGTCGCTGAGGCTGCCGCCTGCGCCGAAAAATTCAGGCGCGCCGGGGTTTCCGTCACGCTGACGGTGACGCCCTGCTGGTGCTACGGTTCCGAGACCATGGATATGGATCCCCTGACCATCAAGGCCGTATGGGGCTTTAACGGGACCGAAAGGCCCGGCGCCGTCTATCTCGCCGCCGTCCTCGCCGCTCACAGCCAGAAGGGCCTGCCCGCATTCGGCATTTACGGGCGCGACGTGCAGAATGCGGACGAGAAGGGCATTCCAAGCGACGTGCGGGACAAGCTTCTGTCCTTTGCCCGGAACGCGCTTGCCTGCGCATGGATGCGGGGCAAATCCTATCTGTCCATCGGCAGCGTTTCCATGGGCATCGCGGGCTCGATCGTAAATCCGGACTTCTTCCAGGCCTATCTCGGGATGAGAACGGAATCGGTAGACATGTCGGAACTGCAGCGGCGCATCAAGGAAAAAATATACGACGAGGCGGAATTCGAAAAGGCGCTTGCGTGGACAAAGGATAACTGCAGGGAAGGAGAGGACAACAACGATCCTTCTTTACGTCATACCCGCGCGCAAAAAGATACCGCCTGGGAAATATCGGTCAAGTGCGCGCTCATCGTGCGAGATCTGATGGTCGGGAACAAAAACCTCGCCTCTAAGGGCTTCAACGAAGAGGCCCTCGGGCGCAACGCGATACTATCGGGCTTCCAGGGGCAGCGTCACTGGACCGACTTCATGCCGAACGGCGATTTTTTCGAGGCCATTCTCAATTCAAGTTTCGACTGGAACGGTATCCGCGAGCCCTATCTCGTCGCTACCGAGAACGACGCGCTGAACGGCGTCTCGATGCTCTTCGGGCACCTGATAACCGGCAGCGCTTCCATATTTTCCGACGTGCGGACGTACTGGAGTCCCGATGCGGTAAAAAAAATCACCGGCTGGACTCCGTCCGGCGACGCCAAAAACGGCTTTATTCATCTGATAAATTCGGGAGCCACCTGCCTTGACGGCAGCGGAAGGCAGACGAAAGACGGAAAGCCCGCAATGAAACCCTTTTGGGAAATAACGGATGAAGAGGCGGACGCCTGCCTTGAGGCGACCCGCTGGCAGCCGGCCAACCTCGGCTATTTCCGGGGCGGCGGCTACTCTTCCTGCTTTCTTACAATGGGAGGAATGCCCGTCACCATGTGCCGCCTGAATCTGGTAAAGGGTCTCGGTCCGGTGCTACAAATCGCCGAGGGCGTAACTGCCGAACTGCCTGAAGCCGTGTACAAGACTCTCGACAAGCGGACCGATCCGACCTGGCCCACGACCTGGTTCGTTCCCCGCCTGACGGGCAAAGGATCCTTTACCGACGTCTACTCGGTAATGGCCGCCTGGGGCGCAAACCACGGGGCCGTTTCGTACGGTCATATCGGAGCCGACCTGATTACCCTCGCTTCAATGCTGCGCATACCGGTTTGCATGCACAATATCGACGAGGATAAAATATACCGGCCGAGCTACTGGAACGCCTTCGGCGACCGGGGCGAGGGCGCGGATTACCGCGCCTGCGGGGCTCTCGGGCCGCAGTTCGGAAAGATGTAAAAGGAGGATGCGATGCTGATAGGCGTTTCTCCCGTAATAAGCCCCGAACTTATTTCGGTTCTGCATCAGATGGGACACGGCGATGAGCTCGTTCTCGCCGACGCCTTCTATCCCGGCTACTCCTGCAACAACAGGGTGCTCCGTGCGGACGGCATCGGCATTCCCCAACTGTTAAGCGGAATTCTCCAGCTCATTAATCTCGATGAGTATGTTCCCTCCTGCCTGTTCATGATGGACGAGGCGAGCGGGGACAGACTCGACCCGGGCGTCGAACAAAGCTACCGGGCGGTGATAGACCGGTATTATCCCTCGACGCCTCCCGTAGAACGGATCGAACGGTTCGCTTTTTACGAGCGCTCAAAAAAGGCATTTGCCGTGGTGATGACCGGAACGACGGTCAAATACGGCAATATCATCATAAAGAAAGGCGTAGTACCCGTTTCATATATCTGAACCTGCGCCGGTATACGTTAGCCTCTGGATACCCTGATCAGTTCCGCGGGCGACACGCCGATAACCCGTTTGAAGGTCCGCGAAAAATGGAGGGGATCCTCGTATTCAAGTTCCCAGGCTACTTCCTGAACCTGAAAGTTCGTCTCGAGGAGCCGCTCCGCCGCATGATTCATCTGCAGACGCAGCAGATACTGATACGGCGACTGATGGTCGAATTTTCCGAACAGCCGGCACAGATAGGACGGGTTTATGCCGCATGCCTCCGCAATGCTTTCCAGAGTCTTGAACTCCTTGTATTGCGTTTCGATAAAATTGCGGCATCGCCTGAAGGTGGCAAAGGCCGTTGAGTCCTTGTCTCCGTGCAGGATGGCGGTCTGCGCGATTTTATACGCGAGAACCTCCACGAGGCGGGAGCACAGCCTGTCGTTCCAGGGGGAATCGTCGAGTCCGTACTGGGTTATTTCCTCGAAAGTCTGAATGAGGGCGTGCGGCGCTGAAGTATGAAAGACCTGTCCCAGGAGGGCTGTTTCATTTTCCAGAAGGACGTTCGCCCGTTTACCGGAGACGGTCACGAAATATTTCTCGAGAGGCTCATCCTTGTCGTTCCTGATTTCATGGGGAATGCCGGGGCCGTACGAAAAAACGGTTCCGGGCGTCAATTCCCTCTGTATTCCGTTTAATACCAGAGACCCGCGTCCCCGGGTGACAAATTCTATCGCATGATACTGAAAGGAAGTCCGGGAGACTACATAGCCGGGGGAGCAGGTTTCTTTTCCTCCCGCGACGACACGGAAATCCCCGCCCGATGAGGGAGACTGAGCGTTCGGCGTCTGACTGTCGGGATGCCGGTAAAAACGGTTTGCGCTGACGATCTGTTTCGAGAAATAGTCCGGTTCGCTCTGCATTCTGTTGGAAATCATTGCTTCCGCCTGGGTCAATAATTGGCATAAGACTGTCAAGGATCGCCATGCCATATTCATCATTATACTCTTATAATTGATTAATAACAGGTATAAAGGCGGTTATATGGGCATTTTAATGGAAAAAACAGATTTTGGATCGGTCAAGAATTGCCTTAAGCTGAGCAATGGCACTGTCGCCTTGATTGTCACCCTCGGGTTCGGACCGCGCATCCTTTTTTACGGGTTTATCGGAGACATCAATCTTTTCAAGACTTTTGACGATCAGCTTTCTTCTCCCGGCGGCAATGAATGGAAGTCGTACGGCGGACACCGGCTCTGGCATGCGCCCGAGATCGTTCCGCGCACCTATTACCCCGACAACGATGAGGTTCCCTACACATGGGACGGAAGCGTGCTTACCCTGAATCCCCCGGACGAAAAAACAAACGGTATCGGAAAGCGGATAACGGTCGCCCTCGCGCCGAGCGGAACCGGAGTTACCCTGAACCATACGCTTATCAACAGGAACGCATGGACCATAGAGTTGTCCGCCTGGTGTCTGTCGGTTATGGCCGGCGGAGGGCGGGCTGTCATACCCCAGGAAGAATACCGTCCGCATCCCGAATGCCTCATTCCTGCGAGGCCTCTCGTGCTCTGGCATTTTACGACAATGAATGATCCCCGGTTTGCCTGGGGCGAGCGGTATATAGTTCTCGCGCAGGACGACGATATCAAATCGAAGCAGAAAATCGGCGTCGCCAACACGAAGGGCTGGGCCGCCTACTGCCTCTCTGACGTGGCGTTCGTGAAAAGACATGAGTACCTGCCGGGCGCGCTCTATCCCGACATGGGCTGCAGCGCGGAATTCTATACCGAGCCGGGTTTTCTCGAAATGGAGTCTCTCTCCCCGATGACGCGCATCGCTCCGGGCAAGGATTTTTCGCATGAGGAACGCTGGAGTCTGCACAAAATGAAAATCGGTGAAGGCGAAAAGGAACTGGACAGAATAGCAGCCCTTGTATAGGGGAATAATTTCTACAGGAGAGGTGAATGCCATGACAGGAAAGATGAAAGGCGCAGTGCTTCCGGGAAACAGTACCGTTGCGTTCAAAGAATTCGATATCCCCGTTCCCGGACACGGAGAGGTGCTGATAAAGACAAAGTCCTCCACCATTTGCGGAAGCGACATCCGGGCCATATACCGGGAGCATCTGGGAAAGGGACCCGAAGGATATCAGGGTGTCATAGCCGGTCATGAGCCATCCGGTCAAATCGTCGCCGAAGGGCCGGGACTCCGCCGTTTCAAGAAAGGCGACAGGGTCATCGTGTACCATATTTCCGGATGCGGTTTGTGCAACGACTGCCGCAGGGGCTACATGATCAGCTGCACGAGCGAGAAATACCGCAAGGCATACGGCTGGCAGCGCGACGGGGGCATGGCGGAATATATTCTCGCCGAGGAAAAGGATCTTGTCCTGCTGCCGGACTCGCTTACGTATTCCGACGGTGCCCAGATAGCCTGCGGCTTCGGCACCGTCTACGAGGGGCTGGAAAAAATCGGCATCAGCGGAAATGACCGAGTTCTCGTCGCCGGTCTCGGTCCGGTAGGGCTTGCGACTCTCATGCTCGCGAAGGCGATGGGCGCGACCATGACGATCGGCATCGACGTGACGGCCGAACGGCTGGAGATCGCAAAACGCCTGGGCCTTGCCGATCACCTGCTCCTATCCGGACCGGACAACGTCGCGCAGGTACGGGAACTGACCGGGGGGCAGGGCTGCGAGAAAACCATCGACTGCTCCGGGAACGACAAAGCCCGCTTGACCTGCATTCAGGCAACGCGGAAGTGGGGTAAAATCTGCATGATAGGGGAGGGAGGCCGGGTGGAGTTCCAGCCGAGTCCCGACATTATCCATGAGCAGAAAACCATATACGGAAGCTGGGTTACCAATATATGGCGGATGGAGGAACTTGTCGAGCGCATAGTGCGCTGGGGCATACATCCCGGGGCCTTGGTGACGCACCGCTTCACTCTGGAGAATGCCGACAAGGCTTATGCCCTGATGGCTTCCGGCAAATGCGGCAAGGTCGCCGTCGTATTCGACGAAGAGGCAAAGCTGGCCGCTTTATGAGGGTAAAAAGAAACTCGTTCTGCCTGGCGAGCGACGGCATCGATCCTTCTCTCGTGCCGTCAAAGGAACTATACACCGGCGCGATGATACCCTCTATCGGCCTCGGCACTTTCGGGAGCGACAGCGCGGGCGCGGCCGAGATAGCGCACTCGGTGCGGGAAGCCGTCGCGCTCGGGTACCGGCATCTGGACTGCGCGTCGGTGTACGGCAACGAGAGGGAAATAGGCGAAGCGCTTTCGGGAATATTCGAAAGCGGTGTCCTGAAGCGGGGCGAGCTGTGGATTACCTCGAAGGTATGGAACGACATGCACGGGGACGGGGACGTGCTTGCGTCCTGCAAGCGGAGCCTGAAGGATTTGCGCCAGGAATACCTTGACCTCTATCTTGTGCATTGGCCATTCCCGAATTACCATTCGCCGGGATGCGATGTTTCCTCACGGAGCCCCGACGCGAAGCCCTATATCCATGAGGCGTACATGAAGACCTGGCGCCAGATGGAAACCCTTGTCGACGCAGGCTTAGTCCGCCATATCGGCGTGTCGAACATGACCATTCCCAAAATGGAGCTGCTTCTCCGCGACTGCCGCATCAAACCCGCCTGCATCGAGATGGAGCTTCACCCGCATTTCCAGCAGAAGGAACTCTTTGACTATGCGTCTTCCCGCGGAATTCTCCCGATCGGCTACAGCCCCATAGGATCTCCGGGGCGGCCTGACCGGGACCGTACCGCGGATGACACGGTCGACATCGAGGATCCGGTGATCGCCGCCGCCGCTTCAAGGCTGTCCGTGCATCCGGCCGAGATTTGCCTCAAGTGGGCAGTTCAGCGCGGTCAGGTACCGATACCCTTTTCCTGCAAGAGACGTAATATCCGGAACAATTTGAAAGCGGTGGTTTCGGAGCCCCTTACCTCGGCCGAGATGGAGGCGATATCGCGCATAGACCGCGGCTGCAGGCTCATCAAGGGACAGGTGTTTCTCTGGAAGGAGAATCAGGACTGGACGGCGCTGTGGGATGTTGACGGGAAGATTACCCCGCCCTGAAATACAAAGGAGGCAGGGCGTGTGCCCCTGCCCCCTTGAGCGCTAACCGGTTTTCGCTAATCGGTTTTCGCTAATCGGTTTTACCGGTCGAATCCTTTATAGGTATCGTCAAATTTTATTTTTCTGACTTTCAATAAATCCATTTCCATCGTGCTTTGAACCGTCTCGGGATACACGGAAATTTCAGCGCCTGTTTTTACGAACACGGGAATTTGTTCCAGGGGACTGACGACATTCTTAAGCCACACGCCGCCTGCGATTACCTCGCCGTTCCAGAAGTCGGTCCAATTTCCGCAGGGGAGATACACGTCCCGAATTCCTTCGCCGTTCATGACCGGCGCTATCAGGAAGGAGTCGCCGCAGTAAAATTCGTCATCGATGGACCAGCAGACGGGATCGTCAGAATGATGGAATATCAGCGCGCGCAATAACGGGTATCCGGATGTGATCGCCTTGGTTCCTTCTTCCGCAAGATAGGGAATGAGCGCATAGCGCAGGTTCAGCCATTTCCGGGCGATATCGGCGACCTCGGGATATTCGTAAGGTTCCCTCGCCGTGGTTCCATGATACCGGAGATGAGAGGTAAACACTCCCATCTGCGTCCAGCGGATGTAGAGATCGTCGGCGGGCCGGCTGTTCATGAAACTGGGGATACCGTGAAACCCCGGCACGTCATGACTCCAGAAAGCGAAACCGGAAACGCCGATATGCAGGCCGCCGCGGAGCGAACTTGCCATTCCGTCCCATGAACAGGCGCAATCGCCTCCCCAGTGGACGGGATAACGCTGGCACCCGATCCATCCCGCGCGCGCCCAGATCATTGCCTCTTTCTTACCCTTCGCCTTTTCGCTGATTTCATACGCCGCCTTCTGGTATAACAGCGCGTATAGATTGTGCAGTTTTCCGTAGGACATTCCCAAATAATCCGCGTCTTCCTCGATCACTTCGCCGAAGTCGGTCTTGATCACGGCGGTTCCCATCCTCAAGAGCTTTTCCAGCAGTCCTTGATACCAGACAACCGCTTCCGGATTGGTAAAGTCTATATTCCCGTCAAATTCAACCGCGCTGAAATTGGAACCGAGGGCGGTATGTTTTATTTTCGGCGCGAAATACCGCTGTTTTTTGGCTGTCTCATAATGCAGGGTGTCTTTCGCGATGCACGGCAGCTGCCAGAGGCTGATTTTAATTCCCGAGTCAGCCATTTCCCGCAGATATTTTTCCGGTTCCGGAAAAGTGTCCTTATTGAATTCCCATTCGCATTTCCAGTCCGTCCTGAACCATCCGGTATCGATATGAATTACGTCGCAGGGAAATTTTCCCTCGCGCATTTTCTTTACGACGGTACGCGTTTCTTCCGCCGAGAAATAGCTCATCCGGCTCATCCACGTGCCATAGGACCAGAAAGGGACATCCGCGGGGAAGCCGGTTATCTTCCGGTAATTGCGGACGATCTGCTCCACATTGCCGCCTCCGATAAAAAACAGATCAAGCACATCGTCCTCAATGAGCCCTTGAGCGGCGCGGGTCGAAATATCGGCCAAAGAAAGACGGACGTGGGACGAGGTCATGACAAGAAGCCCATAGCCTTTGCTGGAAACGTAAAACGGCACGTTTTTATACGCACGGCGGCTATTCACGCCGAGTCCGTCGGTATTTTCCAGTACGAACGTCTTGCCTGCAAGATTCATCCCTGAAAAGCGCTCGCCCGTGCCGGCAAATTTTTCGTTTGGTTCCGCATGGAGCGAGTAGAGGCATCGCGAAACCGCATTATCGCGTTCGACAAATCCCAGGCT
>JAYVSC010000207.1:0-19364 GCA_043775705.1 Spirochaetales bacterium
ATTCCCGTGGCCGAGAAACTGACGGCGGCTATCGAGGGGAAGGAAACCTTTTCCCGTGAATTCAGGGTTTTTCTTCCTGAAGGTATAAAATGCATACGCTGTGATCTGCAAACATTTGTCGACGGCGAAATCGGCCAGATTTATATCCTTTCTTTCGAAGATATCACCGCAGAGGATGAAATCAAGCAGAAATTGTCCCAGCAGCTCGAGGAGACCAACCGGTTTGCCGCTTCCAAGGATAATTTCTTTGCAAATATGAGTCACGAGATACGCACACCGATAAACGCCATTTTGGGCATGACCTATTTTGCCAAAACCCTGACCCAGGATACCAAGGCCATGGAATATGTGCAGAAAATTGAAAATGCCTCCGAACTGCTCCTCGGGGTGGTAAATGACATTCTTGATTTTTCGAAAATGCAGGAACATAAATTCACTCTGAAACCCGCCAACTTCAACCTTTCCGACCTGAAAAAGATATTGAGCGACCTTTTTACCTTCAAGGCAAGGCAGAAAAACCTTACCCTGTCCATCAATTTTGACTGTCCCGAGGTTTTTTACGTAAACGGTGATCAGTTCCGCCTTACCCAGATTTTTATGAATCTGCTCAGTAATGCGATAAAGTTCACTGAAACGGGTTTTATTTCGGTTTTTCTCAATCATGAAATCATCGGAAAGGATATTATTCTCCGCTGTACGGTGCGCGATACCGGCTGCGGCCTTTCAGAAGAGGATGTATTCAAGCTGTTTACCGATTTTGCCCAATTCGGGGAGGTGTTGAACAAGAGCCACGAGGGAACCGGCCTTGGCCTTGCGATAAGCAAGCGCCTCGTGGAGCTGATGCACGGAGTCATTTGGGTGGACAGCACTCCCGGTAAGGGGTCCATTTTCCGCTTCATCGTCGTTCTGAACAAGGTTGACAATATTGAGCTTCCGGAAATGCCTCATCCGCTTCCCCGAATAAAACGCAAAAGCGGAAACGTGCTCATCGTCGAGGACAACGAGATAAATGCCGAAATCGCCGGTACCCTTCTTGCCGAATTCGGCTGTATCCTGGATTATGCGGGGGACGGGGTTGAGGCTGTCGAAAAATGCGCTTCCCATCCCGCGGATTATTACGATTTGATTCTGATGGATATTCACATGCCCCGCATGAACGGTTATGATGCTGCAAGAATTTTAAAAATCGAGCAGCACATCGAGTGTCCGGTTCTTGCCGTAACCGCAACCAGCGAGAATGCCGATCTGCTCGGGATGAACGCGGATATCATTGCTGGGTATATACTTAAACCCTACACCCCGGGTATATTCAAGACTCTTTTCATATCGTGAACGCGGAGGATTTATGGACACTTATACCCTGGTGCGAACCGAGCACCTGAATCATCATAATAAACTATTCGGCGGGCAGCTTCTCAAATGGGTAGATGAATTTGCCTGGCTTGCCGCAACCCGCGATTTTTGCGGATCGGTTCTTGTTACCCGGGCCATGGACAACAGCGACTTTAAATATGCCGTCCCGAACGGCACGATTTTACGTTTTACCATCGATTGTCAGCATGTCGGCACTACCTCGGCGGTGTATTCCGTCGATGTGTGGGCGGATATGAGCGGACAGCCCGATGAGGTTCATATATTTTCGAACCGCGTAACTTTTGTCGCGGTCGACGGAAACGGTAATAAAACAGCCCTCGCAGATTCATCCCATTGTAAACGGAGTACAGTAAAATGAAGGTTATTTCCCAGAAAAGGCAACTGTCCGGATCGCTCACGGTACCGGGTTCCAAAAGCCATACAATCCGTGCCGGTATTTTCGCCGCCCTCGCGTCAGGAACCTCGATTATCCGCAATCCCCTGCCCAGCGCCGATTGTCTTTCCTGCATGGACGTGATCCGCGCCTTCGGTGCGACTGTCTTGATCGAAAGCGGGATATGGAAGGTAACAGCCCCCGAGGGTGGTCTCCGTCTCCCCTCACAGGTAGTCGATGTCGGCGATTCCGGCTCGGTCCTTTATTTTATGACCCCGATCGCGGCCACTCTTCCCGGCTGGAGCGTGCTTACCGGAGATGCTTCAATCTGCACCCGTCCGATACGCGCCCTGCTCGAAGCCCTTAAATCCCTTGGAGCCGAGGGTTTTACCACACGGCCCGATACGGACGCGCCCCCTGTCGTCGTCAAAGGTCCTTTCAAGGCCGGTTTGGTCTCACTCGAGGGCAATCTATCCCAGTATGTGAGCGGTCTCATGATCGCCGCTCCGCGCATTACGGGCACCACCGTCATTGACCTGCATAACCCGAAGGAAAAACCCTTTCTGAAGATGACCTGCGACTGGCTCGAGTCGGTCGGCATCAAGGTGGACTATGATGCGCAGCTCGATCATTTCGAGGTAACCGGTCCCCAAAACTACACGGCCTTCGACCGAACCATACCTTCAGACTGGGAGGGAGTGGCCTTTCCCCTCGTCGCGGCGGTCATCACGGGCTCCTGGGTCGAAATTGACGGTGTGGACTGCACCGGAAGCCAGGGCGACGCGGCTATCGTCGATATACTGAAGGCAATGGGCGCGGATATCGTTCTGGACACGCAGAGGGAAGTGCTTGTCATCAACGCGGGCGGAAAGAACATGAACCCCGTGCGTCTGACCGGCGGTACGTTCAACTGCGCGGGCTTTCCCGACGCGGTACCGTCCCTCGCGGTAGCGGCCTGCTTTGCCGAGGGCGACACGGTCCTGACCGATATCGGAGTGTGCCGGTTGAAGGAAACCGACCGAATCAGCCTGATGCGCGCCGAACTTACAAAACTGGGCGCCTCCGTCGACGAAGGGCCCGATTCCCTGACCATCCATGGAAATTCCGGAAGGGGCATGCACGGAGGCGAGGTCGACAGCTATGACGATCATCGCATAGCGATGGCCCTGGCCGTCGCCGGACTCGCGATTCCCGGCAGCGGGGTGCTCGTGCATGACGCGGAATGCTGTGCGGTGTCGTTTCCTGCCTTTTACGACACGCTCAACGGCATCGGTGCCGGTTTTATTTGCAATGGCTGACAGACTGGAGTATCCTTAGGTCGGTCAGGAATGTTTCACAGTCAGCATCAAAGGGAGAAGTACAAGTGAAAATGAAAAGTGTGGTCATCCGGACAAGCGATATCGAGAAATCGATCGCTTTTTATGAAAATGTACTCGGTTTTTCTTTTGATTCGATGATTTCAGCGGCTCCGGGGAAACAAATTGCCTTTATGTCGAACCAGGAAAGCTGCAGCCAGATTGAGCTGCTGCACAATGACCTGGGGAAATCGATAGAACCCGGAAATATTTCGCTCACCTTCGAGGTTGAGCAGATCGGCGAAGCGGAAAAATATCTGCTGTCCAAAAATGTCCGGATTATTTCAGCCCCTAAGACAATCAAGGATGGAAAAAAAATACTGACGGCCCTGGATCCAAACGGGGTTGAACTCAATTTTATCGAGGAATGAGGCTTGCCTTGTTTTTTATGGGAACGCGGTGTATATTTTACAGAAGTTTTTAGGAGGATTTGAAATGAAAATTCGTTTATTCGCGCTTGTTTCACTTATATTGGCCGTTACCCTTTTTGCAGGCTGCTCCTCAACCCCGCAAGTGACCCGCGTAGCTTCGGACAAACAGATTGACCTGAGCGGATACTGGAATGACACCGACGTGCGTCTGGTATGCGAAAGCCTGATCAATGACTGTCTCGCCTCTCCCCGAATCGCCCAGTTCCAGAAAACCAAGGGAAAGCTTCCCGTATTCATGATCAGCACCTTCAAGAATGACAGCGACGAGCATATCGATACCTCGATCATAACCAATAAAATGGAAACCGTCATCCTGAACAGCGGCAAGGCTGACTTCGTCGCAAACAAGGACGAACGCGCCGGCATCCGCGACGAGCGCAATGACCAGCAGGGACAAGCCAGCGAGGCAACCGCGAAATCCATCGGAAATGAAACCGGAGCGGATTTTATGCTTATCGGTTCGGTAAAAACCATCGTCGACAAAGCCGGCAAAACGGCCGTGCGGACCTATTTCGTGTATGCGGAGCTTATCAACGTGGAAACGAACACCAAGATATGGAAGGGCGAAAACAACGAAATCAAGAAAGTAATCAATACACCGTCCGCGAAGTTCTAACTTTTTTTGAGGAGAGGCCATTTTTATGACACTGATTAAAAATGCGATGTTGCTCGCCTGTATATGCCTGCTTTTTTTATCATGCACATCAGTGGCCCAGTATCAGAAAATCGATGAATCCGTCGCCTTGGGGGACTACAAGGGCAGTTTTGCCCTTGTAAAGGCTGCCAAGGAATCCAATTACCAGGCCAAGGACCAGGTTCTGTATTATCTCGAGGCCGGAATGCTTGCTCACTACGCCCGGGAGTATACGGAAGCCTCGAAGCTTCTCGGGAGCGCGGAAAAAGGAATCGAAGCAGCCTTTACCAAGAGCGTTTCCCTCGAGGTATCCTCCTATCTGGTCAATGACAATACCAAGGAATACCCGGGCGAAGACTATGAAGACATTTACCTGAATGTGTTCAATTCCCTCAATTATTACTACAACGGCTCTATCGAGGGTGCCCTTGTCGAGATCCGCCGGGTCGACAACAAGCTGCGCTATCTGTCGACGAAATACGGCAGCGAAATTACCAATGCCCAGAAAAACGTGATGTCAAAATCCTCCGAAATACCCTACGATCCCGAAGCTGCGACGGTGAAATTTTCCAATTCCGCCCTGGCCCGATATCTCGGGATGCTTTTTTATCGGGGAGAGGGGCTCCGAGACGATGCCCGAATAGATCGGGACCAGATCAAGCTCGCTTTCGCGAACCAGGCTTCGATCTATAAATTCAAGGTGCCCACATCCATTTCGGATGATCTCGACATACCTGCGGGAAAGGCGAGGCTGAACGTCATCAGTTTTAACGGCTTTTCCCCCATAAAGACGGAAAGCGCGGTCCGTATTCCTTTCAACAATAAAAACTGGATCAAGATTGCCCTGCCCGTGATTACCGCCCGTCCTTCAGCCATAACGCGCACCGTTGTGGTGCTTTCTACCGGCGAAAAATTTGACCTCGAGCAGATCGAGGACATGGGAGCTGTGGCGATGGAAACCTTCAAACAGAAAGCCGCCCTCATCTATTTCAAGACCGTGCTTCGCGCGGTCATCAAGGCTACCTCGACGGTAGCCCTGGACAGTGCGTCAAAAAAGTCCGATGACAGCAGTACTGCGCTGCTCCTGGGGCTTCTCAGCCTGAGCTCGCAGGTATACGCCGAGGCAAGCGAACAGGCGGACCTGAGGCTTTCCCGGTACTTTCCGCAGGCTGCCCTGGTCGGCGGGATTACACTTGCGCCCGGCGTTTATTCTTATACCGTCAATTATTATGGTTCCTCGAACCAGCTCATTTACGCTGCCGCGTTCAAGGATGTTGACGTGCGCGCGAATCAATTAAATCTGTCGGAGGCTATATGCATAAAATAATTCCAATCCTTCTTTGCCTGAGCGTAATCGGCTGCGCAAGCGCGCCGAAATCGGGAAAAACCGCGGAAGCGAAAGGAAAGGAACCCGCTTGGGTTTCGAATCCCAAATCCGTGTATGCCGAAAACCAGTATGTGTCCGCCGTCGGGTTCGGCGCTGACCGCGCTGCGGCCGAAAAAAGCGCGCTTGGCGCCCTCATCGCGATTTTCGGACAGTCCGTCCAGGGCGACACGACGGTAAGCACCAAATATTCAGAGGCGGTGAAAAGCGGAAAGATCGCCGCTTCGCAAAGCACCGATATCAATGAGGCCGTGAAAACTTCGTTTGACCTCGATACGGTAGTCGGCGCCGAAATAAAAGGCCTCTGGTTTGACGGCGCCAAGACGACCTACGCAGTCGCCGTAATGGACAAGATGAAAGCGTCCCTGCGATATTCGGATCTTATCGAAACCAACGAGCAAACGATCGCCAATCTTGTCGCGATACCCGCAGCGGATAAAAATACCCTTGACGCGTATGCCCGCTATGATCTTGCCTCCGCCATCGGCGACACGAACGGCAAGTTCCTGAATGTGTTATCCGTCCTGAGTCCTGCGGCGGCTGCCGCCAAGAACGGCACTTTGACCGGCGGAGACCAGCTACGGCTCGAAAAATTGAAAATCGCGCAAACCATCCCGATATCGGTAGTCATAGCCGATGACAGGGACGGAAGGATCAAGGCCGCCTTTTCGACAGCTATCAAGAACGCGGGTTTCAAGACCGGCGGGGTTGGTTCACGCTACGTTCTTGACGGCAAACTCTCCCTCTCCGAGGCCGTGCTTCCCAACAACGTCAACAAGTTCGCGCGCTTCCTCGTCGATGCGAGATTGAGCGACACTCTGCTTGGAACCGTTCTCCTGCCCTATTCGATCAGCGGACGCGAGGGCCATTCCTCGATGCCGGAAGCGGAAAACCGCGCAGTACGCACCGCGGAGGCAAAGATTGCCGAGGATTTCAGCGCGCAGTTCACCGGCTATCTGAACCAGCTGACCCCGAAATAGGGTTTTCGCCCGGAAGCATCTCTCGCTAAAAACTGCTTTTTACCCCGAGCTGGACTATTGTGTCCGGTTTTAAAAGATCACCCTTTTCGATGTACCTGTACAGGGTTCCGGAAAGGGTGATTCCTTTTAGGGGCGTCCATGTGCACACAATAGCCGTGAGCGCGTTTCCGCTCTCCAGCATCGGCGCTCCTCCCGTGCCTCCTGCATCCACTTCCCCTGTTTCCTTTCCCGTTGCGAACAAACCCTGGAAACTCGCCGACAGACTGTCGGTAAGACCGGCCTGTAATGACGGAAACCATATCAGCCTGTTTTGCTCCGGGTAGACTAGTCCTTCCGCGCGGAAGGACAGCGGGACATCGGGTATAAAGTTGAAGACGCGGAAAAGGCCGAAAGACAGCTCGTACCGGTTTTTGTTACCCTGTTCCGTCCGTATCGAAGCCGAGCCGTACCAGTCAAAAAAGAGCGAGCCGTCGAGGGCGAGGTATCCTTTCTGTATCGTCGCTTCCTCATAGAGATATCCGCCTTCAACTGATTGCAGGAAACCTGCGTCCGCCGAGAGGTACATGCGGCCCCCCGCCCGGTTGAGCGGACTTGGCGCAGAAACCGCGGCGGCGGGCTCGCTGCCTCCCGTAGTTACGCTGCCGCCCGCGCTCCGGGATACCGGGGGCAGGTATACAAGCTCAGCGAAGCTGAATGGTCCGAGGGGCAGATAGGCGAGGGCCATCCAGTCGGCCGCGGTGCGGTATTCGCCGTTTGAAAGTCCCGCGAGGGGCGGGACGGAGCCGAAGACTAAGTCGCCCGCGTTGAAAACGAATCCCTTGCCCCAGGACAGGGGGGCCTTTCCCGCGGTAAAGCGGAGCGAGGTATCGGAAACCACCCAGGGAAAGCGGGCTTTGATATAGGCCTTTTCGAGTGAAAGCGCGGCGGTGTTGTCTACGGTAAATCGTATGCTCGACTTGACCGCATCCGCTTTCGTTGAGTCGACCGAGAGCGTGACGCCTCCGGAGGCTGAGAGCGGAGGCGACGAGATTCCCTTTTCATTTATCAGGGCGGACGAGTTCATGTATATTTCCGCCGAGGTCACGGTCTCGGCGGAAAGGCCCGGCGCGGCACACAGGAATGCGGCGCATAAAAATGCCGCGGTTATGCGCTTTACCATGACAGTTCATCCCGGTTGAAGTATTTGTCGCTCAGGGGAATGCCTATCTCGGCTTTGCCAATGAGCATTTCGGTTGAGGTAGTCTTTTTCAGCAAGTCCTTCATGACGGTGCGGAACGCGAGGTTCTTGCCGCCGACTGTCCTGATGTCGGATGAAAGCATTTCCCTGATCGCCTTGCCGCTTGCGCTGTAAAGGAGGGCTCTCCGCGTAACGAAGAGTTTCGAGTCCACCCACAGCTCTTCTCTCGCGTAGGTTTCGTTCCTCGTTTTCGCGGTCAGCGTCAGACGAAAGCATTCCTCCCCGTCGACTGGTTCCTTGCCTGTAAGGCTCGCGGTGTAGCGGTCCAGGATCGTTTTGTCATTGGTCAGATCCTCGTAGGAAAAATCAGAGCCCATCATGGAGTCCTTCAGCGCGCTTCCCTTGAGCCAAATGACTTCCTCCGCGTCGGGATAAAAAAGATAGATGCTGCTTTTCTGCCGGAGGATTTTTTGACCGCGGTCAGGCCCTTCGGTTATCTCGATCAGGGTGTCTCCCCCGGCGCGGCTGTAGCTGGTAATCGCGTTTCCGGTCAGGCCGAAGCGGTTCGTCACCAGAATTTTCGCCTCGATCCGCGAGGTGTCGAATACCTGGTTCGCCTCCAGCTTTTTTATTATTTCCGTCTCGTCCTGGGCGGGAAGGGACAGAAGGGGGATTGACGCAAGGCAGACGCCGGCGACTGCCTTGAAATATTTATGTACGAGCGCGTTACCAATCATGATTGACTCCTCTAAAAAAAATTGCATTTTGCATATAAGCGTCCTTACCTGTCGGCGAGGGCTTCCGAGGGCTCGACGCTCGCGGCCATGTGCGCGGGGAACCAGCAGGCGGCAAGCGAGATCAGCACGCCCAAGGCAAGGATCGACAGATATTGAAAGACGGTGAGCGACGGATAGATAATCCGCGAGACGCTCAGGCCTTTCAGGGAAGAAGCCCCCATCGTGCTCAGGTCGAAACCGATTCTCCCCGCGATGCTCACGATGATAAAGCCCGAGAGGGTTCCGAGAAACGCGCCGACAGCGGCTATCAAGCCCGACTCGAGCAGGAAAAGGCTTACGAGGTCGCGCTTGTCCATGCCGAGCGCATTCAGCGTGCCTATTTCCTTTTTCCGCTCAAGCACCGACATCATCGTCGTATTGAAGACGACGGTGCTGGCGAGGAGATAGAACATGCAGCCGATAAAGGCGTATATAAGGTTTGCCATCGTGAAGAACTGGTACAGGCCGCTTATGGTGTACCAGGGGCGAATGTCAAGGTTCCTTCCCGACAAGTCGTGTGACAGAGAAACGGCGGAAGCGGTTTCGCTTCCCTTTGTTTTGAGGAATACCTGTATCTGGAGCGCGTTCCCGTTCATCCGCAGAAAGGAGCCCGCCGTATGCCAGTCCATGAAGAATACCCTCGTGGTGAAGTCCGTGTCGGCCATCGACAGAATGCCGCTCACGGTAAATGTCTTGCCGTTGCTCCCGCTGATGGCAGTCCGCGTGATCGCGGTAAAGCGGTTGTTTTTCGCGTCGTCGAGCCTTATCCCCAGTTCCTCGGCAAGTCCCGTCGTGATGAGCACTTCCGATGACAGGGGAGAAGGAATCCTTCCCGCGATCAGCCGGTTATTGCGCCCGTTTACGATGGGGGAATCGTTAAAATCAATGCCGACGGCGCGTGTGGGAATCTGTTCGCCGCCCCGGTAAATAGACACACCGAAGTCCGACTTGGGCGTCGCGAGGGAGACCATCGGATTTTCTCTCAGTTTCCCGAGAACCCCTGCGGTGTCCTCAATAAAAAACTGAAGGGGATTTATCCGCTCGTTTTTAATGTAGTCGGCGCTCATAATCCGGATATCGCCCGTCACGTGGTTTGTGATGTTGGACTTCATGTCCTCGATGAAGCCCGACTCGAGGGCTATGACGAAACAGATTATAAGGGAGCTTAAGAAAATGGCGCTCGCCGAAAGAAGGGTTCTTCCCCCGTTCCTCCACATATTCCGTTGGGCCATGTGAGTCAATTTCATACATAACTCCTATTTACGCAGAATTTCCGCTACTTCGGATTTGAGGATTTTTCCCGAGGGAAACCAGGCCACGAAGGTCGATATCGCGAGGGATCCGATCACCGTGGCTCCTATCCCTTCCCAGTTCCAGGAAGAGCGCATGATGCCCGTAATGCGGTAGCCGGCGTCCATATTGCGGAGCAGGCTCGAGAAATCGATCCCGTACACGGACATGAAGAAATTGATGACGCAGCCCGCCGCAAGGCCCGCGCTCGCGCCTAAGAGTCCTATTCCGAATCCCTCTATAAGGAAGAGGAGGCGTATGCGGAAGCTGCTGTAGCCGAGGGCCCGCATCATGCCTATCTCGTTTTTCCTTTCCATTACGGCCATGAGCATCGTGTTCGAGATCCCCACCGCCGCGATGATGAACATGAACATGAGATAGAGCTTTGACATGCCGCTTTTCGTTTTCGTGAGCTTGATCAGATCGGCGGCGACTTGCTCCCATGAGTAGATGTTTTTCGCGTAGGAAGGCATGGCTGCCTTCAGTTCCTTCAGGGCCGGGGTTTTATCGAGGCGAACGGTGTATTCCGTCACCGCGCCGCCGAGCTGCAAAAGGTCGTCCGCGCGGGAAAGGTCCATAAAGACGGATGCTCTGTTGACGTACGGATCCTCGGTGGTGACAATTCCAATTATTTCTGCGTCGAAGGTTTGGTAGAATCCCCCGCGTCCCTTGCACTCGACGCTGAGTACATAGCCCGTTTTCGCGCCTATATCCGCGGCAAGCCAGCTGCCGATCACGATGCCCTCGTCCCCGCTCTTGAGCCAGCGTCCCTCGTCTATCTTGTATGCGGTCTTGAATACCGTGCCGTCCCGAACCGGATCGACGCAGGAAATCTTCGCCGATGTAGAGCCGGGAACGGCGAAGTAATCCTCGTTGAAATAAAGCTCGGCTGAAAGTTCGACCCGGGGCGCTGCCTTATATCCCGCGAGCGATTGTTCTATTTTCGCGCGGTCTTCCTTTTCAAGAAAAAAGGAAAACGGCAGGAAGAGGCGGTCGGTGAAATATCCTTCGGGATAGATCTTCGCCTCTCCCGTCTCGAAGTCCCGTATGTTTCTGGATGATTCCTGCTCGGATCCCGCGAGCAGGCCGTCAATCGCGATGGTGAACATAACCCCGACGGCGATCGCGAAGGCCGTGATCAGGGATCTTTTTTTGTACCGGAAAATATTCCGGAAAGCCATTCTGATGTTGAGCATATCTACCTCCTCTCGTCGGAGGTGACGAGCCCGTCATGCAGGCGGACAACCCTGTGCGCGTAATTCATGACCATCTGGTCATGGGTGGAAAAAATGAAGGTCGTATTGTGGCTCTTGTTGAGGCCCTCCATCAGGCGGAGTATGTCCTCTCCCGTTTTCGAATCAAGGTTCGCGGTGGGTTCGTCGGCGATCACCAGGGGCGGCTCCTTCACGAGGGCCCGTGCTATGGATACCCGCTGCTGCTGACCGCCCGAGAGTTCCATAGGCCTGCGGTTTTCCATTCCCTCGAGGCCCACTTCTTTCAGTATATGCATGACCCGCTTGTCAATTTCCGCGTCGGCGAGATTTTTTTGGAGCTGCAGTGCAAGGGCCACGTTTTCCCTTGCGGTGAGCACGGGTATCAGGTTGTAGCTCTGGAATATAAAGCCGATTTTTCCCTGACGTGTCAGATTTCTCTGTTTTGAGTCGAGGGCCGACAGCCTCTTGCCGTCGAAGGTGATCTCGCCCGAGGTAAGGGAATCAAGACAGCCGATAAGGTTTAGAAGGGTTGTTTTGCCCGAGCCCGAGGGACCGGCGAGCGCCATGAACTCACCCCTCGTTATTTCAAGGGAAACACCGCGGAGGGCATCGACTTTCTGCAGTCCGGTGTCATACACCTTGCGCACCGATTCAACTGTGATCATGTTTTTCTCCTTTTGTCTGTATCTTTTTACTTGCCGCGCCGGCTTTCTGAGCCGCGCCGGCTTTCTGAGCCGCGCCGGCTCTCAGGGCTGTCAGCATTGTCTCGAGTTCCTCGAGGTATTCCATCAGCGCTTCCTGGCCGGCATCCGTTATCAATACGTCGGTACGGGGTTTTTTAAGGGCAAAGTATTTTTCCGTGCCGATGTATCCCGCGTCTTCGAGCGTTTTCAGCTGAATGCTCAGGTTGCCTGCGGTCATGGAAAGGCTGTCCCGCAGCACGGTGAAGGGGACGCTCTCGTTCCCCGACGCCAGCAGGGTCAGTATCTTCAGCCTGCTCTGCTCATGCACCAGTTTATTCATAGGACCCTTTTGCAGCCTGGAGAACCGCGCCGAACCCGCCGGAGAATACGGCGCCGAACGCGGCCAGCCAGAGAAGCTGATCGCCTTTCATGAAAAACAGGGAGGCAAGGCCGAAAACCGCGCAGAGGGCGGAAAGCCAGTAATATTCGTTGACCTGAAAGATCAGGGCGAACAGGGCCATGGCGAAACTGAAACTGAGGGCGCTTGCCGGGATAAACAGCCACCAGTCCCCGGTCAAAACGCACATGTAGCCGAATGTGATCGTAAAGAGGGCGACGCCGTATAAAAGGACCAGATAAAAATTGCGGAACTCCGGGATGGTCAGAAGGTTCCATATTGAAAGAGACCGTTTCTGCCGCGCAAGGTTGTGCTTTATTATTCTTGTCTTGATCACGGTGAAGGGGACAAGAAGCGCGATCAGGCCCGCGGCGAGGAGAATTTTGATGTACAGGGGAATGCCTTGAAAGCTTCCATACGCCTTGATGACAAAATAAAGGACTATGAAGACCCCCGCGATGAAAACCGCTCCAAAATAACTGAAAGAGATAAATGCCTTGTCCAGCAGTATCGGACGCATGATCTTGAGCGGTCCGCGCACGCTTTTTTTCAGCTCGGCGATATCATCCAGGGCTTTGCGGATTTCTTCATCATTCATAGTTTACTCCTTGTCATAAACAAGTTTATATCATAAACTTGTTAAGATAAAGATAATACCGGTTTCGGCGCCTGTCAAGCGCCTGACGCGGAATTTGCGATAAAGTTAGCGAATTTTGAAGAGGAGGCCGAGAAGTGCCAGGGTGATAAGCACCTGCAGGATCATGAATTTCAGCAGCACCTGGGTCGGCGACCAGAGGCGGTTTTTCCTCATATGGTCATGCAGGGGAAAGCGGATATTGTGAAGGATGCGGATCTTGAAAAAGCGAAGAAGGGCAACCTTGAGGAGGCCGGTGCCCCCGTTTATCAGAATCATTCCGCTGGTCATGAGAAGGAGGAAGGGGTTTCCCGAAACGATCACGCAGAGCCCGATAAAGAAACCGAGGGCTCGGGATCCGGCGTCGCCCATGAGCACCTTGCTCGGGAAGGCGTTGTGCCAGAGATAGCCCATAAGCACTCCTGACAGCGCGAAAATGAGGACAGCCCATTGCGCCCCGTCCTTCAGGTGGGGGATCAGAAGGTACGCGGAGATTTTGACATGGCCGAGCACGAAGTAGAAGATGATTCCGAGGGAAATCAGGGCGAGCAGGACCAGGGTTCCCGAAAGTCCATCCACCCCGTCTGTGCAGTTCGTGGTATTGATCGACACCCAGAGAACCAGGGTGGAAACGGTCAGGAAAATGGCGGGATGAACCGCGACCTCCGTGCTTATGAAGGGAAGCCAGTAAACGATCTTGCCGTGGAAATACAGGTAATAAAGGACCAGTGACGCGCCGATCGAAAGGGCCAGATCCAGGGCTCCTTTCAGGTATTCGCTCCAGGAATTGACGGAGCGGTCGTCAAGATATCCGGTAAGCATGACTACCCAGGTAAAGACGAGCATGGCTATCTGGGACAGGTTCAGCGGCGCGATCAGGAAGGTGATTGCGACGAAAATCGAAATGAATATAACTCCAGCGCCCGTGGGTTTTCCCATGGCTGCGTCGGCGTTTACCGAAAATTCGCGGCCGCGGTCTTTCGGGAGGAAAAAGTAGGCCTTGGGTAAAAGAAACACACAGAGAAAAAATCCCGTGTACAGGGCAAGGATGATAAGCACGGCAAAGGATTGCAGAAGGCGGAACGGTCCAAAATAGTGGTGGAGCGTTGATGCAAGATAATACAGCATGTAAAATATGTTAACCTTTAAATTACGGTTTTACAATCCCTGAAATGTGAACCAGTGTGCGATTAATCGCAGAATCGGACGGAAAAACGCGGGTGCAGTGTCGCTGAATTCTTCTATCCCGTATCCGGCCCTGAGAAACAGGGCGGTAATGCCCGATAAGGTGCCGGTAATCATGCTTATTCCGAAACCGAGCAGGAGAAGTCCCGATATAATGCGCACTGCCTTCATGTGCCGTTTGAAAAAAGAAAATACGCTGACGGCGCGGTCAAAGAAAATTGAGGTCAGTATAAAGGGAAGGCCGAGGCCGGCGGAGTAGAGGCCGAGCAGCAGCGCGGCATGGGGAATATTTCCGGTGTTTCCGGCGTAGAGGAGGATGGATGAGAGAATCGGTCCGATGCAGGGGGACCAGCCGGCGGCGAAGGCAATGCCGAGGAGAACGGATTTCAGCTTTCCCGGAGAGGCCTTCGTGTCCGCCTGCGCCCTCCAGTCGCCCCGCAGCAGAGGGACAAAGTCAAAGAGGGTATTGAATCCCAAAAGGATTACCAGCACGCCGGCGCCGCGGGTAATGTACAGACTGACCGAGCTGCCGATAAAACGCATACCTCCGCCGAAAAGAACGGCAAGGAGGACAAAGACCAGCGTAAAGCCCGAGACAAAAAAGAGACTGTTCACAAAGAGGGGAAAACGTCTGGATGACGGGGATCGAAGAGAAGTAGCCGATTCCCCCGAGATAAAGGAAAGATACACGGGAATCAAGGGAAGTACGCAGGGACTCAGGAATGAAAGGAGCCCTGCGAGAAAGGCGGCGAACAGACCCGGTATCATTGTGCCGCCATTGCCTTCAGGATTAAAACCAGAGCCGCATCATCATATTCACGGCCGCCGACCACCCCTGCGACGATTCTTCCGGTTTTATCCAGAATATAGGTAGTGGGAATGCCCTGAGAGGCATAGGAAGATCCGAGGCTGCCTTTTTCGTCCAGATATACCGGGTAGGTATATTTGTTTTTGGCGATAAAATCCCGGACAGTTTTTTTTGCCTCTCCCGTGCTGACGGCGACAATGCGGAAAGCGCTGCCCTTCATCAGGTCCTTGAGACGCTGAATTGAAGGCATTTCCTGTTTGCACGGCGGGCACCAGGTGGCCCAAAAGTTGAGGACGGTTATTGTCCCCGCCAGATCCGCCGATTTGAGGTCCGCGCCTTCGAGCGCAGTAAGGGTGAACGCGGGGAGTTCGACGGGTTGGGGAAAGATATGGAAACCCAGTTTTCCAAGCGACGCAATATTGTCGCTCTCGTTCTGCGATAGCGCAGGCATGGCTGCACCGTCTGCTTCGCCGGTATTCGCCGCGCCGGCATCGCCCGTTTGCGCGGCTGACGCTTTTGCGCTGCAGGACGTGAAATTGACAAGAGCTGCTATGAGTAACACGGTTAAAAGCGTACGGGTTGATGTTTTCATCATTCTATAATACTGCTCTTTTATCCGGTTATCTGTAATAAAGTCACACAATTTACATTGTATACCTATTGTCTTTTAATGCTTGAAATGCCTGGTCCATTATTTTACATCCTGTAAAATAATGGACATCCGGGAAATCGAATACGATTTCCCAGGGAGGCTTAAGTCTGCCATCCATGGCAGACAGCCTGTCAAAAATTAATGCTTGAAATGCCTGGTGCATTATTTTACATCCTGAAAAATAATGGACATCCGGGAAATCGAATATGATTTCCCGGGGTGGCTTAAGTCTGCCATTCATGGCAGACAGCCTATTGTCTTTTAATGCTTGAAATGCCTGGTGCCTGTAAATACCATGGCGATGCCGTGTGTGTTGCAGGCGTCGATGGACTCCTGGTCGCGCATCGAGCCGCCGGGCTGGACGATTGCCTTGATGCCGTATTTCGCGGCCATCTCGACGCAGTCGGCGAAGGGAAAGAATGCGTCGGAGATCATGACGGCGGCAGGAGAAGTCGACAGCTTGCCGTCGGCACCGGGAATGCCGGCGTCGGTGAGTCCCCGGGCGCGGGAGAGCGCCTGTTCCGTGGGCCAAATGCGGTTTACCTGACCGCCTGCGATGCCGAGGGCGATCTTGTCCTTTACGACCAGAATGGCGTTTGACTTGACGAAGAGGGCCAGGGTCATACCGAAAGCCATGTCGGAAGCTTCCTCCGCGGTCGGCGCCTTTTCGGTCACCACCTTCCATTCGCTGAAAAGGGTGTTGTCCCGTTCCTGGACAAGAAGGCCGCCGTCCACGCTGAGCACCTCGGTCACATTGGCGGGTTTCACCCCGGCGCATACCAGACGCAGGTTTTTCTTCGCCGCGAATACCGCAAGGGCTTCCTCGTCAAAGTCGGGGGCGACGATCACCTCAAGAAAGGTTTTTGCCATTTCCTCCGCGGCAGCCTTGTCTATCTTTTTGTTGCAGCCGATGATGCCGCCGAATATCGAAACCGGGTCAACCAGGAAGGTTTTATTGTAGGCATCGAGGACCGTTGTCCCGAGGGCGGCGCCGCAGGGGGTGTTGTGCTTCAATGCGACGCAGATTACCTTTTCCGATGCGGCTCCGGTTTTCACGGGGGCTTTCGGGAAATCGGCGGGCAGGGAAGCCATAAACCGGTCATAGACGCAGACGACCTTCCAGGCGATGTCGAGATCTCTCATGTTGTTGTAGGAAAGTTCCTTTCCCTGGAGCTGCTTCATGCCGCCGAATGCGCCTTTGGAGTCGGCCGTCAGGTAGAGGGCGGCGCTTTGGTGCCCGTTCTCCCCGTATCGGAGGCTCTGTTCCTTTTTGTAGGGCACGGTCAGGTATTCGGGCCAGAGGGGCGACTTTTCTGAAACGGGGCGCCCTGCCTCGCCGAGCATAAAGCGGGCGACGGCGGCGTCGTAGGCGCTGGTCAGGTTGAATACCTTGCCGGCAAGCCGCCTCTTCAGATCCATCGGAACCTTCGCGGTATCCTGCGCTGCCTCGTCCAGGGACGCCATGACTTCCTGATAGTCGGAGGCCTCGGTGAGCACGAGTACGTCCCCGTGGTTTTTCGCGGCGGAGCGGAGCATGGTCGGCCCGCCGATATCGATAAACTCGACGGTTTCGTCGAAGGTGAGCCCTGCCTGCACCTTTTCAAAGAAGGGATAGAGGTTGACGCATACCAGGTCTATGGGATCGACGCCGAGATCGGCGATGGTTTTCATGTGTTCGGGATTGTCGCGTACCGCGAGCAGGCCGGCGTGCACTTTCGGGTGCAGGGTTTTAACCCGGCCGTCAAGGCATTCGGGAAAGCCGGTGATCGACGAGACGTCGGTAACGGGAACGCCCGCATCGGCAAGATGTTTTTTGGTTCCGCCGGTCGAAAGAATCTCCCACCCCTTGCCTACCAGATACTGCGCAAGTTCCAGCACGCCGTCCTTGTAGAAAACGCTGATCAACGCCCGTTTTTTCATCTATTTCCCCTTCATTTACCCGTAAAAAGATGGGCTAAGTCTATCAAAAAAGGACTGCTTTTTCAATGGGAAGAATACTACGGTAAAGAAATGCAAGCCATTGCCGATAGACATATAGGTAACGGAGGCATTTTTGAAACTTTCACTGATATCCGGAAACTATTCGGTGTACCGCTTTGCGCACCATGAAGAAATTCCGCTGGCTATATTCACAAGCGACTCATTTATCAGCATCACCAGGACGGAAGACGAAATGTCGGTGGTATGCGAGACGGGACTCTGTCTCGACGGGCACAGGGAAGAAGCGGGCTGGAAACTCCTCAAGATCGACGGCCCCCTTGATTTTACGATGGTCGGCGTGGTGGCCTCATTCAGCGCCCCCCTTGCCCGGGAAAAAATCAGCATCTTCGTGATCTCGACCTACGATACGGATTATCTGATGGTAAAAAACGACAAACTTGCGAAGGCCCGTGAAGTGCTGACCTCCGAAGGTTTCGCGATAACAGGCTTCTGATAAATTTTTAAAAAGGAGGGGGCGCCGCCCCCTCGCTTCGGCCCCGGACGGGGCCGAAGGGCGAAGCCGTTTCCGGTGCAACGTGGTCATACAATATTTTCAGGGCGAGTTTTGCCGCGGCGTTGAAGAAAAAATAATTCCGTTTATTTTTGTTCATCAGTTTTAAAAAAACCCCGCACCACGATGCGGGGTTTGTTAATTTTTACCTGCTCACCCGTCTCAGTCCCGGTATGCGCTGGATAACAAGCCATGACAGAAGCAGCGTCGCCGTCCATGCAAGGGCTGCCGTCGTCAAATGCTTGAGTAAATTAGGAAGGGCAAGGGGCGCGAAAATTTTCGAGATTCCGATCAATACGGGCGGATGAAACATATACACGCCGAAGGCGTTTGCCGCCAGTATTTTCTGAAATTTTCCGCCCCCGTTGATGTGCGTCCTGAACAGTGTGCACAGCCCCAGACTGAAGGAAACGGCAATAAAGGCTTCCCACAGGGCATAGGCGAGTGCGGGAATGTTCCATCCCCCGTTGATAATCATCTGTCCTTTAAGCGGACCGCCGAAAAGCATGATAGCCGCCCAAGCCGCAAATCCCGCCCCTGCGCCCCATAAAAGCCAGGCTTTCCCCGGTTTCCATCCGATAAGGGAAAGCCATTCATTTTCTCCGGCATGCACGCCGAGCGCATACAGGGCGATGTAGGAAGCAAAGTAGCAAATCTGCAGGTTGAGAAAACCGGTGCCGACCGGCATGAAAAGTCTGATGCAGAAAGATGCTGCCCCGATGCCGGCGGCGAGAGAAAGAAAAAACGCCGGCGAGGGGACTTTCCCTTTCGCTGACTCCTTCGCCGGACGCAGATGCCTGACAAAAACCTGGGCGGCTGCAAAGAAAATCAGAGCCTCGACAAACCAAAGGGGCCCGGTACCGCCCAAGAATTCCCCGCTTGAGAGATAGTGCAGGTAATAATCAGCGAAAGGCACCAGATACAGGGGTTTTCCCTGCCAGTCCAGGAGAGACCAGATAGTGAGCGGATTAAGCACGCACACAAAGAAGAGGAGAGGCAGGCCGAGCCGGACTATGCGTTCGCGCAGAAATCGGAGTGCCCCCTTGGTGCGGTAGGACGAGGCGGCCATCAAGCCGGACAGGAAGAATAGAATGCCCATGAACCATGCCTGGGTGAACGAGCCGTATAAACCGAAAAGAACAAGTTCGACGAGGTTCAAATCCGCCGATTTTGTCGGCACATAATACCATCCGCCGAGACCGCTCCAAGTCACGTTTGAATGCATGACCACCACAAGAAAAATAACGAAAACGCGCAAATTGTCGGGCCACGCAGCCCTGGTTTTTATTTCATTCATACACACATTATTACATTGTTTCACAAAACTCCGCTACGGGAATTCACTTAAAAAAAATGGACATTGTGGGCACTTCCGGATTTACCGGAGTGCTTGAAACCGGGAATCGGCATCAGCTAGAGAATACCTGAATATACTAATTTTCTCAGGAAGCCAGCGTTTATAAGGGTTCATCGTAAATAGATATTTGAAGCTATAGTGCCGGTTCAGTAGGCAAATGCTAACTGCA
>JAYVSC010000208.1:0-56018 GCA_043775705.1 Spirochaetales bacterium
GAGCAGCTCGTCGTCGTAAAACCATTTGATCTCGGTCGCGGACCACTCGATGGCATAGAGATGGAAAGCGCTCGTCGCCGTGGAAATTGTTTTCTTACCCGCACTTGTCCCGTCACCCCCGCTTCCCGCGTTCCGGTGAACGGTGCCGTACACCTTGTTCAGCCCCGAAGTGCTCGTCGCGTGTTCCATGATGTCAATCTCGCCGTTGTCAGGCCAGTAATTGACGCCATAGGATTTGCCTGTTGGAAGCATCCAGATGGCGGGCCATGTACCCGCACCCGCGGGGATCTTCGCGCATATTTCCACGTACCCGTACGTCCATGAATGTTTTCCCTTTGTAACCAGGCGGGCGCTCGTCCAGGATGATCCCGTTTTGAGGGCTTTCACCTTGAGGGTACCCCCGCTGATATAGGAGTTTGAAGCTTCACCCGTATAGGTTTGAACCTCGTTGTTTCCCCAGCCGCCCGCCCCGGTGTCATAGTCCCAGTTCGCCGGAGAGGGTACTGCGCCCGAGTCGAACTCGTCGGCCCAAACGAGGGCCATTCCGTTTTTCGACGGAGCGATGATCTTCTCCTCGACAGGGACGAACATACAGGACGAAAAAACAGCCGAAGCAAGACATATAATGATAAACGCGCTGATTCTGCTCACAAAAAAATTCCTTCGCATCATCCGCGATGCATCACATACGTATGTTGAAATATACCGTCACTTCAGAATAAGTCTTGTCTTCGATCGGGGCAGTTACCGCCGACCAGGGATCCGCCGAATCAAGGGCATTGCCGAAGGTTCTTCCCTGCCATTTCAAGCCGATCCGGTTAGTCGGTTCAAGGAAGGAAGGAGTGCCGAAACCGTAACCGACATCGAGCTGCCATTGTGCGGGGAACGTCATATTAAAAGTACGCCACCAGGCTTCTGGACCCCATTTATCTTTGGAATAAGTACCTGAAGCGATCAGATTCTTGTACCGCACCTCGGCAAAGGCGCTCCAAAAGTCAACGATATCAGTTCTCTCGCCGGTACTTCCCTGATGTCCACTTTCAAAACCGCCGATAACTTTCAGGTCCGAAAGCGGAGAACTGATGACTTTAGTACCGACCTGCCACAAATTGTTCTGTGCAGGCAATCCGATTGCCATAGGATTCCAAGTCCCTGTTGCGGATTTGTACGACATAATATCGGTTTTGCCCGCATACAGGGTATAGAGCCCGGTAAGAGAGGCCGCGAATTTCGCGCCTTCTATGTCCTTGATGTTCCAGTCATGGAACCAGGTAGCGCCTTCCGGGTCGTAGGTAAGAACCGCCTCGAATTCTACGGCCTGCCTGTTTCCATACACGATAAAGGGAGAAGGATAAACCGCTGAAAGTGAGCGTCCGTTTGCCTCGACAATCGGAACTCGGGCGCGGGCCACCGGCTTGAAGCTGAAGTCGCCGTAATTAACCTCGGCGCCCGCCTGGATTTCCTGGCGGTTGCCCGAGCCCGAGTCTCCGGAGAAAAAGCCTCCGCGCACAAGGGCCGCGTTGGTATCGGCGACAAGGCCGCGATAGATATATTTCCCGTACACATAGGTATGCCTGAGAATCTCGCTGCCTATCTCGACAGAGCCCCCGAGGGTATCGATGTCCGTGACTGTTTTTTCCAATCCGTCCTTGAGCCGGTATTTCGCGCCGATCTTTTCATTGCCTGCATACAGGATGCCCGCATTCACCTTGACAAAGGGATAGAGACGGGCAGTGCCGTAGAGCGACGCTTTGCGCCCGGGGCCGTAGGTATTATAGGGATCGACAGCTGCCGTCGTCGATGCGCCGAACTCCTCGCTGTACACCGCTCCTACGGAAAACTCGGGAAAGTAAACCGAACCTGAAGGAAAGACGCGATAGTAGTTGGCCATGATCTGAGGTTTTGCGCCGCCCCATAGTTCTGGACCGCCTATTATCTGCAGGCCGGATATAATTCCCTTGCCGACGAGCTCGAGGGCAATAGGCGCCGCCGAACCGTAAGTATCATAGCCGATAATGTCAAAGGCTTCTTTCGAAATATTGAATACGTCGCCGGTTGTCTCGAAGTTCGCATGACCTTTATGGTAGTAGCCGTTCAAGTCAAAACTGTCTGCGTTATAGGCAAACGAAGCCGAGTAGAGGGACGCGTTTTTGCTGCCTGCGTAGGAGGGATAAATCTCCTCAAGCTTGGTCCGCCGGGGACTCGTCCATACGCGCAGTTCCGTCGAGGCTGTCAGGCTTTCCATAGGCTTCGCGGTAATGCCGAGCGCCGTCTCCGCATAGGGCTTCGGGTTGATGTACTGTTTCCATTTATCCTTGCTGGCCTTCATCGCCTTATGGTCGATGCCGGCGATCGAGCCGACGGTAAGATCCACATAGTCGATCGACAGCGCCTTCATTTCCGAGATGCTTTCCTTGACGCTTGTCTCGTTTCCTTTCGCGACATAGGCTCCCATGTCGAGGGCGGCGAACGAAGCAGTCACTTCCTCGTTTGTCGCGTCATAGAGGGACAGCTTCCAAATATCGGAAAGAAGATAGTAGGCGGCCCGGGGAATGCGCTTGTTGATTCCGTCTTCGGTCAGCTTGCTCTGACCCACGATGCCGAACCATTCTTCCTGCATGTTGTTTACGCCGATGCGGTAGTCGATGTCGTAGCCCGCATTGGCCCAGGTTCCGTCCGTATCATGAACTGACAGATTTTTTGTCTGAAAGTGCTTCCACCACTCGTCGATCCATTCGAATACGTAGCCGCCGACGATGTTGCCGGACTTTCCCTTGCCGTAGGAGTTCTGGTACATCTCGTTCCACTGGCTCTTCAGGTATTCCGCCTGGCCGGTCTGGTCTTCCTGGTTCAGCAGGGTATTGAAGGCGTCAGCGCCGGCTTCGGTGAGGACGACGGGCTTGTCGAGGGACTCGGCTATTCCCTGATAGAAGGAATCGTAGAATTTATACCCGCGGTAGGCGTTCACGCCGAGGATATCGATCGAGGGACACAGGGTCTTGATCATGTCGAGATACTGGGTGTCGCCGTTGATGAGGCCGACGGGCCGGAGCGGGTCGATATCCTTGCATGCGGCCATCGCTTCCTCGAAAAGGCTATAGAGGTAGCCGGCCTTGACGGCGTTCTGCTCGCCCGTGGGAAGGTTCTCGATATTGGTCCCTGACCACACGAGGCCGTAGTTGCTCTCGTTTCCGAACATGTACATAAGGACGCCCTTGGTCCCGCGGTAGGTTTGCGCCGTTTTTTTCGCCTGCGCGACGAGAACCTTGCGCGTGTTCAGATCAGAATAGTCGGTTTGCGGAAACCATTTGCCGTTGACGGAAACCCCGTAGCGTCCCATCAGGTCGTTGACCATCGTGTAGATTCCGTATTTCCCGTAAATGTATTCGATCCACCTTGGCGGTATGGTCGAGAAACAGCGGATGGTGTTTACGCCCATCCCCTTTAAAAGAACCATGTCGGTGTCGATCATCTTCATGATGTAGTCATCGGACTGGGCAAAGAGATTATAGGTATAGGTTTCGCCGATCGGCGTGAACGCCCATACGACGCCCTTAACCTCGAAGGGCTTGTTGTCTACGATAAGGCGCCAGCCGTTCTCGTCTTTTCTCGTCTCCACGTACTGGGCGAAAAGAGAGGAGCCCAGCACTGCGAGAAGCGCGACCATGATCAAAGATTTTTTCATTTTCATTTTACACCTGCCTGTGAACCATTCGGGAGCGGTACGACCTTGCCGTCGCCCCAAGTGCTCGCGTCCATATAGGATACGTCTTTCTCGCTCATCCAGTGGATCAGCCGTGAGCGTTCCTTGCCGTTGTCCGCGTCATTGATCTGGAATTCCGCCCTGACCTTCTGCCCGTTTTTCAATGCTTTTATGTTCATGAAAGAAAGAGGAATCGAGGCCTCGACCTTATAGCCGGTATCGGAAAAGACAAAGGCCGCCTTTATTTCGTCGCTCTGCACGGACACGTCGTTGATGCTCAGGTCAAAGGCGAATTTATTCGCTTTGCTCTTCGGGATTATGCGCACGCGCCTGTCGGTATTCTTGTAAAAAGTATGGTACATGGTGTCGGTGCCGAAAAAGAATTCGATTGAATCGCCGCGCCACGCCTGTGCGGCCGGAAGCGGATTGACATTCGCCGAGTCGTCGGTGATGTCTGCGAATATGTAGAGCTGCGTGCCGTCTGTCCTGAGGACAAATCGCCCGCTTGCGTTCGCGGCGTCGAAGAGGCCCCCGTACACCATGACGCGGGTATTTACCCCGGCAAGATCGTTCCATTCGCCGAAGTCCCCGTCGATGGCGGGAACGCTGTCCTTTGAGTAATACACCGGGGCTATCTGCCCTATCGGCGGCTTGTTCAGCGCCCCCGCGGCCGCGCTCTCGGCGGAAGGTTTCCAGGGCGGAGCCATGATATCCTTCTCGGTCGTCGTCAGGCAGGAGGCGAGCATGCAGGCAATGGACGCGAGCATGATAAGTGTCAATATCTTCTTCATCTGTTTTACTCCTCGGTTGAATTTTCTAGATTCCTGGTTTTCTCGTCCGGTCAAAAAAAAGCCGCCAAGGCTGACGGCTTTTTTCTTTCATGAGCGCGTTTTACTTCATTCCCAGTTTTGCCTTGTTGAGCTTGAGCAGCGCCGTCTGCTTGGCCTGGACTTTGGCGAATCCCTTCTGGATGCGGAATGCCTGCAAGTCGCTCCAGATCCTGTCGAATTCGGATTCGGATTTCGAGCGGAGCAGCAGAGGAAGGTCCTTGCCCCAACGCCGTGCGAGTTCCTCGGAAATGAGCGCTTCGTCGGATCCGGGTGCGAGCTGGACGTTGTCGTAGACCGCGAACGACTTCACGTAGGGGCGGGTCCACAGCTGCGGCTGCTCGAGGGCGGGGGAGGTCTTCAGGCCCCACTGGGTCTGCCACGCGTTATCCATGAGCATCCAGTAGGTATACATGACGCCGTATTTCGTTTCCTGCAGGTTCTTGTCGGTCGAGTCGATCTTATCGAGTTCGGGGGTAAGCGCGGGCTTTCCGTCCTTCATCACGTAGGTAACGTCGGGAATGCCGAAGCAGGTATCCATCTGTCCCTCGGCGCTGATCAGGTAGGTAAGGAACTGGATTGCGCGGGCTTTGTCCTTGCAGTTCTTCGAGATCATCGTCACCGTCCATCCCGAAATGCCGCCCCCGCTGAGGGTCGGGTTCGACATCTTTGTATTCTTGGGCGCGTCGACGGCGATGTAGATGCTGTTCGGGTCCTTGTTATAAAGGGCGGCCTGCGCGACCTGCATGTCCCAGTTCTGGTAGAGCACTGCGAAGTATCTTCCCTGCGCGAGCTTTTCTTCCATCTGCGAGCGCTTGTCGACGAATACGTCGGTCACGAGAAGACCGTCCTGGTTTGCCTGACGGAACACTTTAAGCCAGCGCACGTACTCGGGATCAGAGGCGCGGTCATAGAACACGCCGTTCTTTTCGTAGGGAATGGCGAGGAAGTTCTGCAGGTAACCCTCGAGCGACGCGTTTCCCACATCGGTGAATTCCTGGAGGCCGAAGGGAATGAGAGGCTGTCCATTGACGGTGCCGAACTTCGCCTTGGCGGCGCGGAGGGCTCCGAGGAATCCCTCGGGAGTGGACATGTTCGGCTTGCCCAGCGCTTCCCACATATCCTTACGGACGAGGAAGGTCTGGTTGGAGCTAAGCTTGCCCTCGTAAGTTTTATAATCCTGGGGGGTGAACGAGGCATTAGGGTATCCGTACACCTTGCCGTTCGTCTGGCGGTACCATCCGAGCTTTTCGGGATTCGCCGTCTTGAAGAAAATAGGATCGTAATTTTGGGCGAGCTCATCCAGCGAAAGCACGAGACCGGCGTCGATCATCATGCTGACCTGGCTTTCCCACCAGCCGAGGGTTATGAGGTCGGGCAGAGTGTCGCCCGCGATCATCGAATTGAGTTTCTCGGCTTCGTTTCCCGCCGGGACTATATAACGGATATTCACTCCGGTTTTTTTGGTGATGTATTTCGAAACTTCGGAGTCGCCCCACTGACGGGCGAACCAGCTGAAGTTGACGTACCAGTCGAAGGTGATCGGCTTATCCGCGTTCATTTTCCATCCAGGAGTCGATCCCGTTCCGACTGCGGTCGACGCGCTTTGTTTTGACTTACCGGCATCCTGCGTGCCTCCGGCCATGGCTGCGGAAGCGAGCAGGCAAAGCATCAATGCAATACTTACAATTCTTTTCATCTAGTCCTCCTATATGAACTAACCTTTGACAGATCCTATCAGCATGCCTTTCACGAAATATTTCTGTAAAAACGGATACACGCATATAATCGGGGCGGTGGTCACCACCATCGTCGCGAGCTTAACCGACTGGGAGTTTACCTGCTGCCCGCCGAAGCCGGTCGGCAGGCCGACGACGGACTTCGAGGCCGAGGCGCTGGCGATAATCCGGTACAGGAAAGTCTGGATCGGCTGAAGGTCCGGATTGTTGATGAACATGACGCCCGTGAAATAATCGTTCCAGTGATACACCCCGTTGAATAGTGCGATCGTCGCAAGCACGGGCATGGACAGGGGCAGGACAACCTGCGCGAAAATCCATATATCGTTAGCCCCGTCGATCTTCGCCGATTCCTCGAGGGCCGCCGGCAGTTCCTTGAAAAAGGACATGAAGATGAGCAGGTTCCAGAAACTGAAGAGACCGGGAATGATGTACATCAGGAAGCGGTCATAGAGACCGATATTCTTGATCAGGATAAAATAGGGAATCAAGCCCCCGTTGAAAAACATGGAGACGGTCCCGAGAACAAGATAGAGCTTCCTTCCCATGATATGCTTTTTTGAAAAAGCGTAGGCAACCATCGCCGTGAACAGCACGCTGGTTACCGTACCGATAACCGTCCGCCATATGGTCACGTTGAAGGCTTTCATAATCGCTTTGTCGAGGAACACGGTGCGGTAGCTCTCGAGGCTGAACTTGCGGGGCCACCAGTAAACCCCGCCCATCAGGGTGTCGCTCGAATCATTGAAAGAAAGAACGACGGTGTACCACACGGGATACAGGGTAATAAAGCATACCGCGAGCATTATCGCGACAAGAAACCAGTTCCCTATCTGCGATCCCCTTAGATCCCATCCAATTTTTTTAGTATGTAATTCCATATTTGGTCTCCATTATTGTCGACGGGCTAAAATAACGATACGTCATTAAGTTTCTTGGTCACGCTGTTCGCCATGTACAATAAAATGAAAGCGAAGACAGACTTGAACAGGCCGATGGCCGTCGCGTATGAAAAGCGCATGCTTCTCATCGCGACGTTGTAGGTATACATATCGATGACGTTGCTTCGCGACGAATTGAGGGGATTCCATAACACGAGAATCTGGTCAAAGTTCGAGTTGAGAAGTCCGCCGACCGCCAGGATAAACAGAATGGTGATCGTTCCCTTTATCGAAGGCAGGGTGATCGCGGTAATCTGGCGGAGCCGTCCCGCGCCATCAATCCGCGCGGCCTCGTACAGTTCCTGATCTATCCCCGAAATGGCCGCGATGTAGATAATCGCCGACCAGCCCATTTCCTTCCATACATCCGAGATAACGACGATTCCCCAGAAATATTTCGGATAGGCAAGATAGGTTATCCCTTCCTGGATAAGACCCATGCTTTTAAGAATTTCGTTGATAAAACCGGTATCCGAAAGCCATGTCGATAGAATTCCGCCGAGCACGATCCAGGACAAAAAGTGGGGAAGGTATGAAATAATCTGGACCGTGCGTTTCAGACGGGGGTTCCTCATCTCGTTCAGCATCAGGGCAAACACGATGGGCAGTGGGAAAGAAATAGCCAGCTTTAGCAGACTGATGCCCAGAGTATTAACCAGAATATTCACAAACTCGGTATCGTGCAGAAACGCGATAAAATGCTGAAAACCAAAAGAGGCGGCCCAGGGCGAATCAAGAAATTTCAGACTGAAAAGAGACTCGGTTATCCGGTAGTTTTTCTTGAACGCGACGATAATTCCATACATGGGGGCATAGTTGAAGACCAGCATCCAGATCACTCCGCACAAAGCCATCACCTGCAGGTAGCGTTCATCTTTCAGGCGCTTCCAAAATGTGTTTCCGCCCAACTTGTTGTAAATCATTTTCTACCTCGCATGTGATCAGTATAGAAGTACTTTTTGTTTACAAACCAGTACCATAGATTTCGAAAAGGTGTCCTTTTTTCTGTTTTGAAGGCAACCGGTTGCCATTTTTATTGACAACCCGCTCTTTCCAACAATATACTGTCCTTATAAAGATAAGGAGCATCCCCCCATGAAAGGAATTACCGTCGGAGAACTTCAAAATACCAGGCCGGGCAAAAGCGCCGGCTCATTTATCACTTTTCTTGATGAACCCTTCTATCAGATTAAAAACTACAATTCAATGCCCGCTTTTTTCATGACCATCGTCAGTTCTTCAGACGTGTGGAATTATCTCTGGTCCAACGGAGGGCTCACCGCAGGCAGGATAAACTGCGATAATGCATTATTCCCCTATTATACCGCCGACAAGGTGTCGGACGACCGCACTTACACCGGCCCTTATTCGGCGGTGAATGTATACGTAGACAAAGAAATCTACTTCTGGGAGCCCTTCACCGATTCCGGCCGGGGCATTTGGAAAACAGAGAGAAACCTCTACAAGAACACGAGCGGTTCAAAGGTCTACTTCGAGGAAATCAACCTTGATCTCGGCTTGACCTTCCAGTACGGATGGATGTCCAGCGATACCTTCGGCCTCGTCCGGCATACGCGCATCATCAATCACGGCAAGACCGCCCGAAAAATCGCAGTCCTTGACGGATGCAGGAACATCCTCCCCGCCTCCATATCCTCGGATTTCCAGAACAACAACAGCGTCCTCCTCGACGCATACAAAAAAACGGACCTTGACTACGCGAGCGGCATAGCCGTTTTTTCGGTCACCTCCATCGTCACAGACAAGGCGGAGCCCTGCGAGGGCCTCTTCGCGAACGTCGGATGGTTCAGCTGCGAGGGCAGCCTCTGCCTCTCCCCCTCAGCTCCCGAAGCTTTCAGGTACAATGAAGCGCTGAGCGCGGACACCGTCATCAAGGGCGAGCGTCCCTCTTTTTTCATACATCGCGAGACCGAACTTGCCCCCGGCGAGGCCCAGGCGCAGGAATGGTACCAGGTTTTCGACACCGGCCTCGATTTGAGCGCCATAGTCGCCCTGAAAAAGAAGATCGCGTCCCGAGCGGGTGTGGCAGTGGAACTGAAAAAGGATATTGCCGCGGGAGTTGCCCTTCTCGAGCAGTACATCGCCGACGCGGACGGCATGCAGGACACGGCCGACAGGGAAACCTGCGTCCACCACGAGGCGAATGTCATGTTCAACATCATGCGCGGGGGCATCTTCGCCGAGAATGATACCATCACCATATCGGATTTTCTCTCCTTCGCGGCCGAACGCAGCAGGGATCTCCTGCCCCCCGTTCAAAAGGCCGTAGCTTCCCTGGGCGAAAAAGTCCGCTACAAAGCCCTTCATCAGGCAATACAGGCCACCGGCAATCCCCAGCTTGACCGTATATTTCTCGAATACCTGCCGCTGACCTTTTCCCGCAGGCACGGCGACCCGAGCCGGCCCTGGAACCGTTTTGCGATCGAACTGAAGGACGCGAAGGGAAACCGCAGGCTGAGCTATCAGGGAAACTGGCGCGATATCTTCCAGAATTGGGAAGCCCTTGCCCTCTCCTGGCCCCAGTTCACCGAAAACATGACCGCCAAATTCCTGAACGCGAGCACCGCGGACGGGTTCAACCCCTACCGCATCACGCGGGAAGGCATCGATTGGGAAGTGCAGGAGCCGGACAATCCCTGGTCGAACATCGGCTACTGGGGCGACCATCAGGTTATCTATCTCGCCAAGCTTCTTGAACTCCAAAACCGCTTCAACCGCGCGCAGCTCCTTTCGGGCCTGGACCGGGTCAAATTCTCGAGCGGAAACGTGCCCTACCGCCTCAAATCCTACGCGGACATCGTCAAGAATCCGCGCTCGACCATAATTTTCGACGCGAAGCTCCACGAGGAAATACAGAAGAGAGCCGCCCTTCACGGCTCGGACGCAAAGCTGGTGCAGACCGCCGACGGTCAGGTAGCCCTCGTTTCGATGACGGAAAAAATCCTCATGATAGTGCTCGCGAAAATGGCAAACCTCGTTCCGGGAGGCGGTGTCTGGCTCAACACCCAGAGACCCGAGTGGAACGACGCGAACAATGCCCTCGCGGGCTACGGCCTGTCGATGGTAACCCTCTACTATCTCCGCCGCTTTATGGTTTTCCTTCTCGACCTGTATAAAAACACTCCCCTGAAGGAATTCGCGCTTACGGCGGAAACGGCTTCCTTCTTTACCGGTCTTTCGGCCCAGTACCGGAGCGCGGACCCCGCAAAGCTGAACACCCCTGCCGCGCGCCGCGCCTTCATGGACAAGGCGGGACTCCTTTTCGAGGCGCAGCGGAACGCTCTCTATGCCTCCGGTTTTTCGAAAAAGACGAAAAAAATACAGGGCGCGGAACTCATCGCCGGCCTCGAATCCTTCCTCCATCACGCCGAGGAGACTATCCGCGAAAACAAGCGAGATGACGGGCTCTATCACGCATACAATACCATGGTCATAACTCCCGACGGCGGTATGGAAGTGCACCATTTGGTTGAAATGCTCGAAGGACAGGTAGCACTCCTCTCCTCGGGCTTTCTGACCGGAAAGGAAACCCTCGAACTCTGCAGCCTGCTGAAAAACGGGCCCCTTTTCCGCGCCGACCAGTACTCCTACATCCTGTATCCCGAAAAGGAGCTTCCCCTCTTTTGCGCGAAAAACAACGTGAGCGCGAAAGATGCCTCTGCCGTTCCCCTGCTTGCATCAATGCTCGCAAAAAAGGACACGTCTCTCATCCACGCCGACGGCGAAGGCACCTGCCACTTCAACCCCTCTTTCCGCAACGCGCGGGATATAGACGAAGCGATAGTAAAATGCCGTTCATCCTATGATGCATCCCTCCTTGCCTCAAGCGAAAGGGCTATCCATGCGCTCTACGAGACAACCTTCAATCACCAGAGCTTTACCGGCCGCTCGGGCACCTTCTATGCCTATGAGGGTATCGGCAGCATCTACTGGCACATGGTCGCGAAGCTCATGCTCGCCGTCCAGGAAGTCTGCCTTGCGGAAAAGGACGCGGAAGTCAAGGCGCAGCTCGCGGAAACCTACTATGACATCCGCAAGGGCATCGGCTTCAACAAGACACCGGCCGTGTACGGCGCCTTCCCCACCGATCCCTATTCGCACACCCCCATGGGACAGGGCGCAAAGCAGCCCGGAATGACCGGTCAGGTAAAGGAAGAGATCATCACCCGCTGGGGCGAGCTCGGCCTTGAAGTCAAGGACGGAAAACTCTCGATCAACCCCGAAATGCTCCGCGGGACGGAATTCCACGCCGACGGACATCTCGGCTTCTCCTGGTGCGGCGTGCCCTTCGTCTATCACTGCGCTCCCGGCTCTTCGCGCAAAAACCCCGCCGGGGGGAATCTCCGGATCACGGCCGCTTCGGGCGGAAAAACCGAGGTTCGCGAAATAAAGGGGAATACGCTCGGCGCCGAGGAATCGGGCGAGCTTTTCATGCGCAGCGGCGTGATTAAACAGGTAGAGTACTTTATGCTATAATGCGCCCATGATTCGTCATCTGCTTCTCGATCTCGACAATACCCTGTACCCCGCATCCGGCGGCATGGACGAAGCCGTCACCCGCCGGATGAACGACTATGTGGCCCGTTTTCTGGGCGTCTCCTTCGAGGAAGCCGTCCGTCTGCGGGCCACAAGGCTCGTGCCCTACGGCACCACCCTGGAATGGCTCAAGGCCGAGCATCAGCTGACCGACGAAAAAGGCTATTTCGAGGCAATGCACCCGGAAAGCGAACTGTCGGAACTGCAAGAGGATGACCAACTCCGTCCCTATCTCCTTTCCCTCGGCCGCCCCATGACCCTTCTAACCAACGCACCCATGGCCCACGCCGCGCGTCTTTTAAAGTTCTTTAATATAGAAGATATGTTCCTCGGAGTGTTTGACCTTTCCTATCACAAGGGCATAGGAAAACCCCATCCGGAGTGTTTCCGCTCCACCCTCGCCGCAGTCGGCTATGCAATAGAAGAAACCGTGTTTGTGGATGACCACCCCAAGTACGTGCGCGGCTACAAAGCGCTCGGAGGGCAAGCGGTCATTGTCGATGAAAGCGGCCGCTATGCGGACCTTGCCCTCACCGAAGGTTACGGCAGCATTCGGTCAATCTACGGGCTCAAGGCCTGGCTTCACGAAAAAGACACTGTGAACCCGGTTAGGTCCAATTCTTGACAGATTCGGACAATACCGGTATTACTATACGCTGTCATCAGGAGAAAAACATGGATCCCAACTCGCTCGGCGTTCGCTACAAACACCTTTTTCCCGAACTTAACCGCCTCTCGCGCGCGGAAAACATCATCACGGAAGCCAACGTATATCAGCCCGCCAATCTTGAAATCCAGCATCACACCCGCCAAATGTGCGCGGAAAACATGCTGCCGTCCTCCGAATTCCGTCACCTCGATTTTGCCGAGGAATTTCTTGCCAAAATCAAGGAAGGAAAGCGCGGCATCATCCTGATGGAGCATTACAGCAATTTTGACCTCCCGGGCATCATTTATCTCCTCGAAAAAGCCGGTCCCGGGGGAAAAGAACTGTCGCAGCGGATCATCGCGATCTCGGGCCTGAAGCTTAACGAGGAAAATCCCTATGTCTCGGCCTTTGCCGAAGCCTATTCCCGCATCATCATCTACCCGAGCCGCTCCCTCGCCGCTATTACAAACAGCGAACAGTATGCCGTCGAAGAGCACCGCAGCCGCGTCATCAACCTCGCCTCCATGCGCACCCTCGACCGCGTCCGAAAGGAAGGCAACGCCGTCCTCGTATTCCCCGCAGGCACCCGTTTCCGCCCGGGAAAACCCGAAACCCAAAAGGGCGTGCGCGAAATCGACTCCTACATCCGTCTTTCAGACGTCCTCATGCTCGTCTCCATCAACGGCAACTGTCTCCGCATCTCCGAAAACCCCACCGACATGCTCGGCGACATCGCCTGCGAAGATCGCATTCTCATGACCGCGAGTCCCGTCTACGACTGCAACGCCTTCCGCGAGGAAGCCCGCGCCTGGGCCGGCGACGACGTCGAGGACAAAAAGCAGATGGTCGTCGACTTCGTCATGCACCGCCTCGCCGAAATGCACGCCGAGAACGAAAAGGGCCGCCGCCTCTGACAATTCAAGGAAAGGGGAAGAAGCTTCATCCACGCGGCTAAAGCGGAACACCCGCGTCTTCCCCTACGCGCGCACTTCGGTCGCGCGCTACCCCTACTTTGAAGGCGGGTAAAGTTATTCTGCTGCAAACAATCTGCACCTGTAAAACGTAACCTATAGGCTCAAGACACTATCTATAAAAGCGGAAATCACTGACCGATGATTTCCAGAAGCTGTTAACCGATGTTGACAGCGAACAGAATGCTCGTTATATGGTGTTGAAGGCGAAGCCGGGAAAACGAACAGTCGCCACAGGTGTACTCACCTCTAGTATTGATACCGAGGTGCGGCCAAGAAGCTATTTCCGGTAAGGTATGTACATTTTTACAACTACATATTTCCTCATATTCTGTCACAGTTTTACGCTTTCTCCGCATATAAGCTCTGCGTATTCGCAGAGCCACCCCCGGTAGGGGGCACAGCAGCAATTCACCGGATAAAACCGGAAAAACCTCGCCGGATTTAAAAAAACCTGATTCCGAAGGTGAACAGAATGCCCGTTATATGGTTTTGGAGGCGAAGCCGAAGAAACAAACAGCCGCCACGAGGTGTACTCACCTTGTGGCGGCTGCATATAACGCGCGTTCTGTTCAGGCGCGAAGGTCTACCGACCGTAGAGCCGGCCTGCGGAATCGAAAAGCAAGCAATAAAAAAAATGGTTCAACTTGACTAGCGCGCCTGAACACGGAAGTTTACGGTTCGTCAAACGATTACAGAAAATCGAGCGTTTACCAGCTAACGAGCAAAAAGCTTTATTAAAAAATAGTGATATGTTCTTGAAAGCTGCTGATACAGATTAAATTTCTTCCTAAACCATTCCGGACAGGCGAACTTTTGCATGGAAAAGGGGCGTTCCTTATAAGGAACGCCAGATTGCTAAAAGTACATGAGAGGAGCTCGGCTGTCATACTCGGATGTTCTACTGACTCGCTTCTTGGCCTGAAATCTATCTCAAAATCTGATTCCACACCTCAATTAAAATTTACCCGCAGAAATAGAGAACTCGAACAATTGCCTGAAATAAAATAAAAGGCCATCCTGAAAACTCTGGATGACCTTATTCGTGCGAACCAATGAGACTAAACTTTCAATAGATTCTTAATACCTACTTGAGTTATGCCTATATTTAGCCGGACAATACCCGTTCTACATATTCAGGATTCTTGGAAACAATTTTCAGAAGGGCTAACGCAGGACCTTCAGGTCTTCGGCGACCTTGTTCCCAGTTCCGGAGAGTTGCCACACTGACGCCAATCATGCAGGCAAATTCAGTCTGAGACTTGTGGGTGCTCTCGCGCATAGCACGGATATCTGGTGCTTTCATTTCAAACGTACGACTGGGCATTTGATTCCCTCGTTGTATACTTCCTGCTTCTTTGACACTATCCAGAAGCATCGTGAAATCGTCATTATTCATTTGAGTTCCTCCTTCACCAGTTTCCCGAGAATCTTTTTTTGTTCCACAGTAAGATTATCCTGCTTTGTCTTCGGATACGCCAAGAGAAAATAAATTTGCTTCGATGGGGACTTATAGAAATATATAACTCTAATGCCACCGCTTTCCTTGATTCTCATCTGCCCATCGGATTTTTCGAATCCCTCCACCACCTGAAATCAAATCACCAGTTTCAGGATGCAACATAAGTGCAGCTTGAAGTGATTTATATGCTTCATCGGTCAACAATTCGAGTATTTGTCGAGTAAAAATTGTGGTCTCTATAAACTCCATACATAAAATATACGCCAATGGCGCATAACCGTCAAGTCCCGTTACACATTTGCTCTTTTATCCAACTTCTTCTCAAAAAGCTCTGCGTATTCGCAGAGCCACCCCCGGTAAGGGCACAGCAAAAAAAAAGCCGGATGATCACTCACCCGGCTCACTGCTTCTTTTCTTCATTTTGGCGTTAGCCTAATGACCGGCTTAATCCGAGCATTCCGTTTCTGCAAAAGCAGCTGTCGTACTTCAGTGATATGTACCCAAAATCACATTTAATCCACGACAATTCCGGCGAGCTCAAATGGTTTCCATACGATACCTATGGAATTAAAGGGGTCGCGATCACTCCGTATTCACCAAATATGAATGCCTATGCGGAACGATTTGTGCGCTCGGTTCGTCAGGAATGTCTGGACTGGTTCATCGTGTTCAATGAAACACAGCTGAGAAAAATCATGAAGGAATATGCCGGCGTTAAGATTGCTTTTCATTAAATCGCTTCGTCGGATCAGTATCCGTTTTTCAGCGAATGACTGTTTTCGCTTTCGAAATAATTGCTGATGGAATAACCATTCCGATATCTTTGGCGCTTTTCACATTGATATAAATATCAGGCGTCGGAGTAAATCGAATATCCAGAGTCCCCGGGTTCTTACCGGCAAGAACTTCCTTTAACATGGGCATAAGTTCTTTTTCGGCGAGGACATTATAATCGACGCCCAGCGATGCGATTGCGCCGTTTGCGACGCCCTTCGTATGGTAGGAAAACAGCGGGACTTTCTTTTCGACGCAGACGCCGTAGAATTCGCCGATATTCTCATAAAGAAGGGAACTCGTTGAAATGATAATTGAATCGGCGCCCTGACCCAGAAGTTTCTGCACTGCCCCTTTCAATTCTCCTTTATCCTTGACCAGCACCGTTAAAAACTCGATTCCCAATTTCCCGGCGGCATCGCGTGTTTCTTTCAGCTCGATATCCCGGGATTTATCCAGATCATCAAACAAGAAGCCGGCTTTCTTTATCCCGGGCACTATTTTCTTGAAGAATGCGATTTTATTCTCGACAGGCACATAATAGCTGGCGCCGGATATGTTTCCGCCCGGCGTCTTGATGGACATAAAACCGAGCCCGAGAGGATTGTTCGCATTGGCGAAAAGAGCGGGTGTTTTGATCAAATAATGTTTGGCGACCACAACGGCATCGCTGGTAATAAGAACGACCAGCTTGTAACCGGATGAATCTATCTGTTTCATCACCGTCGCGGAGGTCTCTTCATCGGCCTTTCCGCTGAACTGCTTTACCGCGGTCCCCGGAATTTGCGTAGTGATCAAGCCTTCGATATATTTCGCAAGCGTGTCCTTTTGTTCCAGTCTGTCATCATAATCAAAAATCGCAACTTTATTTTGGGCAGTGGCCGGGAAGGAGCTGACAAAGAGCAATACCATACATGCGAAATAACGATTCACCTGTTCCTCCTTCCGTGCCCTATCGAAGACCGAGGCGCGTGATTCCGATAAAATCAAATCGCCCCGTTCACCTCTTCACCTCTTCACTTCTTCACTTCTTCACTTCTTCACTTCGTATATATTCATTCGTCGCTATTCCCAGAAACGGTCCGACTGCGGAATAGAACGGGAGCGCGCATAGTCGAAAGGATTGAATTTTTTGCGGGCGAACACATACCAGGCAGATGAGGAAACCCAGGGCCTGTCGGCGGTTTCCGCGGAAAGCACTTCCCCGCCGTAAGTGGTTCCCTTTCCCGAGGCGTAGGGAAGACCGCATGAAGAAGGATCAGCTCTGCCGTCCCGCATCAGCTTTTCGGATTCCGCGATATAAAAATCCGCTTTCGCCTTATTCCCGGATACAAGATACGCGGCGGCCATTCCGAGCGTCGCTTCGGGATGAATGGTATCCCTGTCCCCGTCAAAGCAGAAACCGGCGGTCTTCGCGCCCGAAGACGGAACGGTACCCGCGGTCAAGAACCGCGCCTCGGCCTTTTCAAGGGTCGACGAGGGAAAGCCCTCAATCGCGCACAGGGCCCAGGAAATGTTGTCGCAGGCATACCGCCAATTGGCATTCGGCGCATTGTCCCAGGCAATCAAAAGCCCGTCGGCAGAGCTCCAGTTTCCGTTTTTTAAAAAGGCGAGAATATTTTTATGAAAGCTCCCGTCGCCCGGATCGGCATAGCCGGGAACCGCGCCGAAGGCGTCGATGTTGCACTCGATTATTTTAAGGGTATCCGCTTTCCCGTTTATAGATCCGTAAAACAGTCCGCCGTCCGTATCCTGTAGGGAGCGGATCCAGGCGATGAGGCCGTCCCGCAGCGGGGCATAGCTGACGATGTCGCCCGTCATCATTTCATAATTGCAGACGGCGGCAAGAAGATACGCATTGTCCCCGAGCCAGCGGCGAGCGCCGTCACCGGAAGCAACCACGCCCGATGCGGAGCGGAACTGGTAAAAGCCGCCGAGTCCCTCCTTCAGCTCGCTTTCCGTGCGGGCGGCGAAGTAGTCAAGAATTTTCCGCGCGCGGGGAAAGTCATCCGTAACCATAAAGACCATCGCAGACAGGGCCTGGTCATAAAGGGATACCGAATACGTGGACGGCGCGCTTTCGCTGCTTGGAACGAGCCCGTTCGCCAGCTGGGAGGAAACGAACCACTCGTACACCTTCGGCAGATACATGGGGTCACCGCCGTCGGGCGAGGACGGCGAGGTTAACGCGCAGCCGTTCATGACGATGAGGCAAAGGAAGAGGCCGGCCAAGGCGGCACCAGGGGAATGCTTTATTTTTTTTTCCTGCCTGCAGCGGGCCGCGAGCGCGTGGCCGGTAAGCCCTTCGGCAGTCGCGATCCTTTCCGCGGCCATGATTGAAGCTTCCCAGCCGGAGGCCTTTTCATCCCTGGTATGCAGCGTCGTGACCGTCTTCAAAAAATGCCGAACCGACAGGCCTCCCGTAAAGCTCGCGCTTCCCGAAGTCGGCAGGGTATGATTCAAGCCCGCCGTATAGTCGCCCAGCACTTCCGCCGCCCGGTGTCCGACAAAAAGGGAACCGTAATTATGAATGCTCCGCTCGAGCACTTCCCGGTCCGATCCGGGATCGAGGGCGAGCTCAAGGTGCTCGCTCGCCTTCCTGTTCGCTATCCGCGCGGCTTCCCCGTAACTGCCCACGACGATGATATATCCGTTCGCGGCGAAACTCGTCCGGGCCGCGGCCCCTTCCGCGAGGGTACTGACCAGTCTGGTGATTTCCGCCTGCACCGCGCGGGCGAATTCAAGGCTGAGGGTCAGGAGTATCGCCTGCGCGTCCGGATCATGCTCTGCCTGGGCGAGCATGTCGGCGGCAACCCATACGGGATTCGCGCTGTCGTCAGCGATGATCATCACCTCGGTGGGTCCGGCCAAAAGATCTATGCCGACTTCGCCAAACACCAGCTTTTTTGCGGCTGCAACGTATTTGTTTCCCGGGCCGACGATGACGTTTACCTTCGGCACCGACTCGGTCCCGTAAGCCATCGCCGCGATCGCCTGGGCGCCGCCGATCGCGTATACGCGGTCAATACCGCACAGGGAAGCGGCTGCCATGATGTGCTCGTCAACCCACGGCAGGTATTGCGCGCCCGGCGCGCTTGACGGGGAGGGAGAGGGTGGCGTGCAGAGAATCACTTCCTTGACCCCCGCGGCGAAAGCGGGAACGGAGCCCATGATAACGCTAGAAAAAAGAGGAAACCGGCCGGCGGGAACATACACGCCCGCCCTCTCGACGGCAATCGTCCGCTGTCCGGTGATCATTCCCGGGGACAGCTCGATTTTAAAGTCCTCGAACGAGTCTCTCTGGCGGACGGCAAACTGCATGGCCAGTTCCCTGGACAGACAGAGCGCGTCATATAATATACGGTCTTCAAATTTCAGCTTTTGTTCTGCTTCAAGCAGGGAGGAAACGGGAATCAAAAAGGATTCCGGGTTGGCCCGGTCAAATTTTGCCCCCCATTCGCGGACGGCGGCGTCCCCGCGGGTCCGGACAGAGTCAAGAATGCGCGGAACCACATCGAGGCCTTCCGTCAGGCGATGAACCGAAAAAAACGATTCGGGCAAATCCATGGAACTGATTAATTTTATCGCGAAAGTAGGCATGAATGGCTCCTTGCATAAAATTATAACGCATTTTTTTCTTTCTTGACATCACCGAAGCTTCGGTATATTATCCCATATCACTAAATTAGTTATTAACTAACTTAGTAAAGGACTAGACATGAAAATCCCGACAAGTCTCAAGCACAAACCCGTCATCACCTGCGAAAACTACGAAAACATAGACGGCCGCGAGGCCTACTCGTCCGATACCAAGGGCCTTTCCATAGGCCTCGCCCAATGGAATGACAGGGGAAAAGTTGATATTTCGGCCAAGGTGTGGCGATACACCGGGGAAAAATGGTCACGGCAGTCGGAAGAATTGCCCCTGCACCGCGTCCTCGACCTCGCCATCCTGATATGCCGCACCCAGCTCCACTTCCGGGAGGCTTACCGTTTTCCGAAGCTCTATGACGAGAGCCATACCGAAATCGACCGCATTGCGCTTCAGGGAGATGCGATGACCGTCTCGGTCTGCACGGACAACCCCATGCTGGACCAGGACATCGTCCTCGTGCGCGATGCCCTGGTCAAGGACGAGGAGATGCTCGCCGAGCGATTCCATACCCTCGCAAGACTGATGAAGGAAGGCAACTATTGAGGCGAAAAATCGGGGAATAGACTTTTCCTGGAAGAAGAATTAATATCGGTCAACAGGATATATAGCGATGACTACCACCAGATATCATAAAATTGCCTCTTGGTTTCTGTCAGTCTTTTTTTCCCTGCCGATAGGGCTCACCGCCCTTGTGATTTATTTCGGCCCCTCACCGCTCGACATCCAGTCATCCTCGCTCCTTTCACTCCTGACGATTCCGCTGCTTGTCGAATTCCCGCTAAGCTGCATTATGTACCGAAAAATCCTGCTGCAGAAAGAAGGGCTGCCCTTCTCCCTTCTCCTGGGCGGAACGGGACTGGTGCTGATTGTCGGCTCGATATTTCTCGGCACCGCGATCAACCGCGATTTTTTCAATGCGGCGTTCCAGTACACCCTCAGTCTTCCGGCTGTATATCTGTATCATATCTGGTTTTCCCGGGAAACGGACATGGAGAAAAAAACTCTCCGTACCGTCAGCAGGGCCGGCTATGTTCTTGCGGTACTGTACGCGGAATGGATCATGCTCATGGGTTATGCGATTGCCACACGGGCCGAGCCCCGTCCCGTCGAGGCCCTCATTTATAATGTGTTCAACCTCGCCCTGGTGTTGCTCCTGTTTTTATCCTCGCGGAGGATAGGGATAAAATCCCTGCACACCGTATCGCTCGCTCGAACCTCCCTGCAGATCAACGACCGCGATTTTTCCTCAATTTTCGGCGCTCATAAAATCGCCCTGCTTCATGCCTTTGCCTCCGCCCCGCAGCGGACCCTGCGCTGCCTGAGGATTCAGATTTTCCTCAATGTCCCGGAAGCGGACTCCTTCAAGGAATGCGCCGAGTGCAATACTGCCGCTGAAGCTGCGGCGAAGACGCATGATGCAACAAAAAAAGACTGCCCGCGATACCAGGCAGTCTCCTTATCAATTCAGGAAATAAAAAAACTGCTCGAGTACTTTGAAATCGGCACCATTACCGCGCCGCTAACCGATGCATCCGTCCTCACAGACGGATGGAAACTCATCCTGTTCGAGAACGTCCGGATAGATCTGGCACGCTAGGACAAAACGCCTAAAAAACCCCAAAAGTGTGGAATATTACAAAAATCTCGCCGAATTTTACATTGTCGCCCATAAAAAGCAGCCTCATGATAATATCAGAGGTACGTTGGGTATCTCTTAAGTTTGTAAGGAGGATTTTATGAAAAAACTCTCGAAGATCATCGTTGCGGGTTCTGCGCTTCTCTTGGTCGCTTCTATGGCATTTGCTGGCGGAGCCCAGCAAAAGGCAAAGGAACCGAAAATCGGCGTCGCAATCTACAAATTCGACGATACCTTCATGTCCTATGTACGCAATCAGATCGAGTCCGCTGCAAAGGGAAAGATCCAGATTTCAGTCCAGGACAGCCAGTATGACCAGCCGAAACAGAATGACCAGGTTGACCAGTTCCTCGTTTTGGGCTCAACCTCCCTTGCCATCAACCTCGTTGATCCTTCCGCGGTTTCCGTAATCATCGCCAAAGCCAAGGCAAAGAACGTTCCGCTCGTACTGTTCAACCGCGAACCCGAAGCTGCCGACATGGCCAAATGGGACAAGGTATACTATGTCGGAGCCAAGGCCCAGACATCAGGAACAATGATGGGTGAAATTGTAGTAAACTACTGGAAAGCCCATCCCGAAGCCGACCTCAACAAAGACGGAATCATCCAGTACGTAATGCTCATGGGTGACCCCTCGAATACCGATGCCAAATACCGCACCGAATTCTCCGTCAAGGCAATCACCGATGCCGGAATCAAGGTTGAAAAACTTGCCGAAGACACCGCTATGTGGGACCGCGTAAAAGCACAGGAAAAAATGGCCGCCTTCCTTACCGCCAACAAGGGCAAGATCGAAGTGGTCATCGCAAACAATGACGACATGGGTCTTGGCGCAATCGAAGCCCTCAAGGCTGCAGGATTCTTCAAAGACGGAAAATACATGCCCGTCGTCAGCGTTGACGCTACCCCTCCCGCACTTGACGCCCTGGAACAGGGCACCCTTCTTGGTACGGTTCTCAATGACGCCGTTAACCAGGGTCAGGCAACATTTGATATCGCCTATGCACTCGCGACCGGCGCGGCCGTGACCACCAAGGTTGCTCCTCTTGCCAACGCAGCCGGATCACCCGATCCTGCAGGAAAGTACATCTGGGTTCCCTATCAGAAAGTTACCAAAGAAAACTACAAGTCTTTCAAGAAATAACATGGTAATAACCTCTAAGCGATCAACTTGATTTTCTTGGAGGCAGGGTGTACCCTATAAAAGTACACCCTGTTTTATTTTCTACGGAGGTGACCTTCCTATGAGTGAAACCGAATACATTCTGGAAATGAGAAACATTTCCAAAAACTTTCCAGGCGTAAAGGCCCTTGACGACGTCACTCTCAAGGTTCTGCCCGGCACAGTTCATGCGCTGATGGGCGAAAACGGAGCGGGTAAATCGACGTTGATGAAATGCCTTTTCGGCATCTATGGAATCGATTCCGGCGAAGTGATACTGAACGGCAAAAAAGTCGAGTTCACCCATACCAAACAGGCCCTCGATGCGGGCATTTCCATGATCCAGCAGGAACTGCTTCCCGTCCCCCACCGGAGCGTCATGGAAAACCTTTGGCTCGGACGCTATCCGGTAAAAAATTACGGCATCGTAAAGCTGGTCGACGCGAAAAAAATGTACGCGGATACAAAGGCCGTATTCGAGGATCTTAAAATCGATCTCGATCCTCACACCAAAGTCCTTAACCTGTCCGTTTCAAAGATTCAGTCGATGGAAATCGCGCAGGCGGTATCCTATCATCCCAAAGTCATTATCATGGACGAGCCGACCTCGTCCCTTACCGAAAACGAAGTGCATCACCTCTTCACGATTATCCGGAAACTCCGGAGCGAAGGCGTCTCGATCATTTACATCTCGCACAAGATCGAGGAGATTCTTGAAATCTCCGACTACGTCACGATCATGCGGGACGGCAAACATGTCGGTACCTTTTCGTCAAAAGAACTTACGACGGATTTAATAATCAACAAAATGGTAGGCCGACCGCTCACGAACCGATTCCCTGCCCGGGAACATGCGTTGGGAGAGATTAATTTTAAGGTTGAAAAGCTTACCTCGACGTCCGAGCGCTCCTTCAAGGACGTGTCCTTTGAAGTCCGAAAAGGCGAAGTACTTGGCATCGGCGGACTTGTTGGCGCGCAGCGGAGCGAATTGGTCGAAGCCTTGTTCGGCATTCGGAGTATAAAAAGCGGGACAATCGCCATTGACGGCAAGACCGTTACCATTACGAATCCGAGGCAGGCCAAATACCACAAAATGGCTTTATTGACCGAAGAACGCCGGACAACGGGCGTATTTCCCGTTCTTTCGGTTTTGGAAAATACCCTGATCGCGAACATTGATAAATACGTTCAAAAAACCTGGCTGCTGAACGAGAAAAAGAGAAAATCGGATACCGACATAAGCATCCAAAAGCTGAGCGTGAAGACCGCCTCGACGGCCACTCACATGGAAAACCTTTCAGGCGGAAACCAGCAGAAAGTTATCTTCGCGCGGTGGCTTCTTACCGAACCTGAAATCCTGATTCTCGACGAACCGACGCGCGGTATCGACGTAGGCGCCAAATACGAAATCTATTCGATAATCAACGCGCTCGTGAAAGACGGAAAAACCGTGATAATGATTTCGTCAGAAATGCCCGAGCTCATCGGAATGTCGGACCGCATCATGGTCATGTGCGAAGGACGGGTTACCGGAATCATTGACGGTAAAACAGCAACTCAAGAGCAGATTATGTCGCTCTCTACTCAGTTCATGTAATAAGGGAGATGAAAATGAAAACCAGCAGTCCATTCGCCTTTACAAACCGCATCAACATTCAAACGATCAGGGAGTTTTCAAGCAGAAACGCGATAGTCCTCGTGCTTGCCGGTCTCGTCATCGTCATCGGCATTATACAGAACAGTTTTTTCACCCTGGAAAACCTGGTGAATATCATGCGTATTTCCTCGGTCCGCCTGATCATCGCTCTCGGCGTCGGCGGTATCCTGATAACGGGAGGAACGGACCTTTCCGCCGGACGGACCGTCGGTCTTTCCGCGGTCATCGTCGCGTCCCTCGTCCAGCGCCCTGACTACGCAAGCAAGCTTTTCCCCGACCTGCCGTATCTCGTCCTTTTTATTCCCATCATCGTAGCGGTCCTGGCGGGCGTCCTGGTCGGCGTGATAAACGGAATATGCGTTGCCTTCCTCAAAGTACCGCCTTTTATAGCGACTTTGGGATCCATGGTTATCGTATGGGGAGCCGCTTCGCTGTATGTCGACCGTCCTCCCCGCGGAGCCCAGCCCATCGGCGGACTCAGGAGCGACTTTACGGACATCGGAACGGGATCGCTCGGATTCGGATCGACATGGGTCATTCCGACGCTTATCCTCATAGCCTTTGTCATATTTATTTTTTACTGGGTGATGCTGAATAAAACCCGTCTCGGCAAAAATATCTACGCGATCGGCGGAAATGTCAGCGCCGCGAACGTGTCGGGCGTCAACGTAAAAAAGAATCTCATGATCGTGTACACCCTCGGAGGCGCGCTCTACGGCCTCGCAGGCGTTCTTCTCGCCGCGCGTTCGGGCGGAGCGACGAACAACTACGGACAAATGTACGAGCTTGACGCCATCGCCGCCGCGGTTATCGGCGGAGTGTCAACGAGCGGCGGCATAGGAACCGCGGGCGGCATTCTTACCGGCGTGCTTATTTTCGAGGTGCTCAATAACGGCCTCGTCGTTCTGGGAGTCTCCGCCTATTGGCAGCAGGTTATCAAGGGAATCATCATCATAGCCGCGGTTGCCCTGGACATCAGAAAATACACCAAGAAAAAATAACTGCCGAGTGAATAAAAAAAGTCCCGCCTTCGGTTACGAAGGCGGGACTTTTTTTTGCACTTCGCTCTTATTCCGCAGAAACATACGGTCGATAATCGATCCAGATGTATTTGTCGTTTTGCAGGGGAACGGACAGGCTGCTCTTGTCGGCAAGACCAAGCAATACATCGCCAAGCTCGATCATCGAGACAGCCATTGCCGAGGAGTCATTCTTGACGGTCCCATACAGGAACCCCTCGCGGATTGACACTTCGGCCTCACGAAGCCCGTCTATGCCCACGACGGGAATCCACTTGGCGTCCTGCCGGTCAATATGCCCGTTTCCGTTCGTGTCCTGAAACATTCCGCTCTGCCTCATCCTGCTGATCGCGCCGAGGGCCATATCGTCGTTGTTCGAGACGACCAGCTCAATTCGCTCCTGATAGCTCCCGAGAAGGCGGCCCATTTTTGTGTAGGCTTCCTCGCTGCTCCAGTTTGCGACCTCAAGTGCAAGCACTTCGATCTTGAATTTTTTATTCTCGAAGCTGTGCAGCACCTCGCTGGTCCGGGTCTCAGCGTCCTGGTGGCCCTGCTCGCCTTTCAGGATGATTGTCTGAATCACGCCGTCGTGATTGCGGTCAAAACCATTCAGGCGCTCGGGATCGCCGCCGAAGAGATCCATAACGAGAGAGGCTTGCAGCTGGCCGGACTGAGCTGCCTGTGCGCCGACATAATAAGTCTTATCCCAAAGAGCCAGATCTTCGCTCAGAGGCTCTCTGTTAAAAAAAATCACGGGCACTTTCTCGGCTTGCATCCGGTGAATGATCGCATAAGCGCCGAGCCGGTCAACGGGATTGATCAGCATCAATGCGGGCTTTTCCGCGAGCATTTTCTCGATCTGCCCGTTCTGGATGAGCTGGGAATTGTCCGCGTAAAAAAGCCTGGTAGTATGAGTCCCCGCCGACTTGAAAACGATCTGCTCGGCAAAGGTCTTCATGAAAGGATCGCTCTCGTTGTATACAAACACGCCTATCAGCGGGGGCTTTTGCGCGCAGGAAAGCAGCGTCGCGCAAAGGGCAGTAAGGATGGAGGCGAAGAGGAAAGCCCGCAAGCCGGCGGGACGCGGCGGTCTATATTTCATCACTTTGTTAAATTTCCTCCTGGGTTACTTTCGGTATGTAGAGGGCCACTGTGGTGCTTTCGTCCGGAACGCTCACAATCGTGATTTCGGCGCGCTCCCCGTAATACAGCTTCAAACGCTGATACACGTTCCTAATGCCGACGCTCGGCCGCTCATGGCCGCCCTTCATCGTCGCGTACATTTCCTGGATTTGCTTTTCAGTAATGCCGTAACCGGTATTCGTGACCTTGAAAACCAGAAAGTCCGCTTCCATCGAACCCTGTATCTCGATGTGGCCCTTCTCGTCGCCGATGCCGTGATAAATCGCGTTTTCGACCAGGGGCTGCAGGATCAGCTTCATGACTTTCATCTGCTGCATGGCGCTATCCACGTTCATACTGTAGGTGAATTTATCCACATAACGGATCGTCTGCATCGTCAGATAATTCTGGACGTGGGATATTTCCTGCTCGACCGTGATGAATATCTCGCCCTTCGAAATGCTGATGCGGAAGAAATGCGCGAGTGCGACGACTGTCGTCACCACGTCCTTGTTCCGGTTGTGCTCGGCGAGCCACACTATCGAGTCGAGCGTATTGTACAGAAAATGCGGGTTGATCTGGTTCTGCAGCACCTGGAGTTCCATCTTCCTCTTTTCCCTTTGTTGGGAGACAAGACGCGACATAAGCTCCTGCACATTCGTGACCATGCTGTTAAACGAATGCGCGAGGGTCACGATCTCCCTCTGTCCGGACACGGTAACCGGAACTGAAAAATCTCCGTTTTCTATTTTGAGCATGGCGGTCTTGAGCTGGTTGATCGGCTGCGAGATCCGGAGGGAAATCGCGCCGGCCACAAGAGCGCTCACCGCGATCGATATCATGAACACGATTATCAATATGCCCGCAAGGCGCGTCATCGCATCCTTTATCTCGTTGATGTTGCTCACCGTGGCTATGAGCCAGCGGGTATGCATCAGGGTATTCACGTTGATGAACATGTCGGTGTGATCGATCGACACCCTCCTGCTTCCCAGAAAAATATGGGACGCGATCGGGGCGCTCGCTGCCGTCATCGTTGCGGGAGAGGCTTCGGAGGAATACAGCATGTCTCCCTTATCGTTCAGAATAAGAAGATGCCCGTGCTCGCCAAGGTTCGTTTTCCTCGCGAGGGTAGTGAGCGTGTCATTATTCAGCTCGATCAGGATAACCCCCTGGGAAACGCTGCCGTTGCGGACGAATTCGATGGCCTTGGAGACGGAGACGACCTGCTCGTCCCGGTTCTCCGCGATGCTTTTTTCCTGCTTCGCGCTGAAATTGAAAATCTCTTTCAGAACGAGAGCCGACTTGAACCACTGCCTTCCGCCTACCGATCCCCCGATCGAAAAATCAAGCGCCGGGCCCGCTAGCCGCCGGCCGTCCCCGTCAAAGAGAAAAATCGCCACAACGTCTTTTTTGATGTCGGTATTCATCTTGTAAAGCCGGTCAAGCGCGGCGCTGTCCCGCTCTGCGTCAAGATTGATGGAAGCGAACTGAATATAGTTTGCCGTCTCGATGACGCTGTTTATATATCCCTCAAAATTCATGACGATCTGCTTGTTTATCTCTCTCGCCTGGGTCTCGACCGAATCGTCGATGATTCCGGAGAAAACCGCAAGGAACACGAGGCTTGTCACGAGAAGTATGACGGAGACGATGCCGACGGTCATGATAAATATATTCTGCCCGATCGAAATGGATCCCTTAAATATTTTCTTCACGGTATTTTTTCGGCGGTACGCCCGAGTATTTTTTGAAACTGTGACTGAAGTAGTACACATCCCTGTAGCCGCAGAGGTTCGACACCTCGACAATGCGGTCGCCCGTCGAGACGAGCAGCTTCATCGCCTCTTCCATCCGGACGCTGGTGAGAAATTTGACAAAGGAGCTTTCCTTGTATTTCTTGAAGAGCTGGCTCAAGTATGATGCGCTGATCCCAAGGGTGTCGCACACCGTATCCATGGTCAGTTCGGGATCCGCGTAGTTCCTGTAAATGTAATTGACCGCCTGATCGAGCAGACGCTCCGCATTGTTCGCGCGGGATATCCGCGTATGCTCCCGTATCTTTTTCGCGAGCACGGCGATCCAGGCAAAGAGCTGGTCAAGGCTCCGGATCTTCACCATTGTCTCGATGATGTCACCTCCCGCAAGCGCGTTGATGTCGACGCCGATCGAGACCGCGAAATTCGCAAGGAGACCGACCAGATTCAGCACATAGAGATTAAGGTTGCCGGCGTTTTCAGCGTCCTGCGAGGCTTCCTTTTTCAGCGAATCGAGCAAGGAGATTATTTCCTCGTCGCTCCCGTAGCGGAGAATCTGCTCGAGGCTTCTCGCGTCCCCTTCCTTGAAACTGACCAAACGGCTTTCCCTCTCCCCAAACTGGTTGAAGTAGGAAATTCTGCTGACTGTCCCGAATCGGCTGTAGGACAGCGCCTTGTCGGCCTCCTCGTACGCCTGGGCGAGCCCCTTGAAATCCTTGTGCATGAGCGAGACGCCGATATCGATTTCCACGGTGAGGAAATGCTCGGTGGTCCGGATCATCCGGTTGAACAGGATGTCGATCTCGCGGGCAAAGTCGCTTCCCTTTTCCTTGACCACGAACACGATGCCCTCGTGAAACATGAAGTGATAGCACTCGAACCCCTCAAGGGCGAGAAGCGAGCCCAGACGGCTTCGCGCCGAAAGCTTCAGTTTTTCGTATTCGATGACGCCCCAATCGTCGGGATTTCTCTCGACCAGAACGAAGGCGACAAGATATTTCGACTCGTCAAGGGATACCCCGTACTGCCGGAGCTGTTCGATGTCGTTTTTGCTGCTCGAGGCACCGGAGGATAGAAGGGAGACAAAATAATTGTCGATGACGAGGGGTATGCTCTGCTCGTACCTTTTTTTTATCTGCTCGAGATTGTAGTTTTCCCTGAATTCCGTATCCAGCTCGATTTTCAGATTATCAAGAAAAAGGGATATATCTTCCTGAGTCAGGGGTTTGGTAAGATAGCTGCGGACATTCAGCTTGATGGCTTGCCGGGCATAGTCGAACTCATCGTAGCCGGTAATGAATCCGATGCGGATCGTCGGGTAATCCCTTCGAATTATCGAGGCAAGCTCGATTCCATCGATATAGGGCATCTTGATGTCGGTAAGCACCACATGCGGGGAAAACTTCTCTATCAGCTCGAGGGCGTCATATCCGTTCCCCGCCGTACCGACTACGAGAAACCCGCTCTCCGCGGAAATTTTGGAGGAAATGCGGCCGCGTACCTCGTCTTCGTCGTCAACTAATATTATTTTATACGGTTCGGACATGAACCCTCCGGAGTAGTTTTAGTGTAAGTTTGAAATCCATATCAGTCAATGTTTTTCTCGGCTTTTGCCCTTTCGTCGGCTGTGCAGAAAACCTTGATTGCGCTACAGTATGGATCATGAGCGATTTACCGGCAAGAACTGCACTCGACAAGAAATACCTGTGGAACGAAGAAAGCGTATTCGCGGACGAAAAAGAATGGAAAATGGAGTTTGATGCCCTTTCGTCGCTATTGCCGGCCCTGCGAGCCTTTAGCGGAACCTTGAAAGACGGCCCTGCCGTCATTGAGCGGTTTTTTGCCCTTCAGGACGAAACGGATGGACGGCTTGAAAAACTGATGTTTTACGCAGCCATGAAGGCGACGGTGGATACCTCGGACGAAAGGGCCCAGTCGATCGACGGACAATCAGGCGCCCTTTTTGGCCGTTACCTGGCCTCGGTCGCCTTTTTCGAAAGCGAACTGCTCTCCCTCGGGGAAAAAACCCTGCGCTCCTGGTTTTCCTCTTCCAAAGAGCTTTCTATATATATGCACTGGCTGGAAGATCTCCTTCGAAAGCAAACGCACATCCGTTCCGCCGAAGTCGAAGAGGTTCTCGGCGCGGCCGAAGAGGTATTCGCGGGCATAGACACAATCCACCGCATGCAGGTCGATTCCGACCTTTCATTCGCTCCGGCGAAGGACTCTAAGGGCAGGGAATGGCCGATCGCGCAGAGCACAGTCGAATCTTTTCTGTCGAGTCCCGACCGGACACTCAGACAGAACGCCTGGTACCGCTTTTGCGATGCCCATCTTGCCAATGGGCCTTCCCTGGCCGCGACCCTCGTAACCGCAGTCAAAAAAGACATCTTCCTTGCCCGGACCCGGGGCTTTGCCTCTTCTCTTGAGGCAGCCCTTTTCTCCGACAATATCCCCTCTTCCGTCTATGAAAATACCCTTTCAACCTTTGCGAAACACCAAAAAACCTGGCATCGCTACTGGAAGGTCCGCCGCAAGGCCCTCGGCGTCGAGCGCCTCGAGCACTGGGACATATGGGCGCCCCTGACAAAAAAAGCGCCGAAAGTGCCCTATGAGCAGGCGGTAGAATGGATCGCAAGCGCCCTTGCGCCCCTCGGGAAACCCTACACCGAAACCCTGAAAAAGGGATGCCTCGAGAACCGCTGGGTCGACGTCTATCCCGCACAGGGAAAAAGTTCGGGCGCTTTCAGCTACGGCTGCAGGCTTACCGCCCCCTCTATCATGATGAGCTACAGCGATAACCTCTCGTCCTTGAGCACATTGACCCACGAGCTCGGCCACTCAATGCACAGTGCCCACTCCTGGAAGGCGCAAAAAGGCGTCTATGCCGACTACAGCATTTTCGCCGCCGAGGTTGCCTCCAACTTCAATCAGGCGATGACGCGCGCCTGGCTTTTCGAGCATGAAACGAACAGGGAATTCCAGATCGCGCTGATCGAGGAAGCGATGGAAAATTTTCACCGATACTTTTTCATCATGCCGATTCTCGCACTCTTCGAGCGCGAGCTTCACTCACGCCTGGAAAGGGGCGAAGGGGTGACGGCGGGAGACCTGAACGAACTCATGGCGGGTCTTTTCGCCGAGGGCTACGGCGGGGAAGTCGAGATCGAGAAGGACAGGGAAGGCTCGACCTGGGCCCAATTCAGCCACCTCTTCTCGAACTTCTACGTCTTCCAGTATGCCACCGGCATCAGCGCCGCGCACGCCCTCGCCGCGCCCATTCTCGCAGGCAATAAAAGTGCTTCGGAAAGGTACATCGATTTTCTTTCGTGCGGCAGTTCTCTCTATCCGATTGACGCCTTGAAAAAAGCCGGAATCGACATGACGACGTGCGCTGCTTTCGAAAAGGGATTCGAGGTCCTCCGCGGCCTGATAGACCGTCTGGAAACGCTCACGGGAAACTGAAATTTTTTCATGCGGCGCATTTAAAATGCAAAAGCCCCTGTCCGTCGCGGACAAGGGCTTTTTTTATTTTTTGTGCCGTCTGTCAAGCTCGTTCAGGACGTCCTGCCAGGCGACGCCCTCGCGGTGCATAAGCACGTTCACGAAATATAGAAGGTCGGCGCATTCCCAGACGACGTCGTCCTTGTCCGCGGCCTCGGTAAGCTCCTCGGCTTCCTCGATGATTTTCTCGCGGACTCGGTCGCCCGTCAATGTCGCGGTATAGGATCCCGGCTTCGGGTTCGCGAAACGGTCCGCGATGACCGACGAAAGGTACTTCAGGCTGTATGGCCTGTCGGCCACGGTCTGGAAGCAGGACCAGGCGCCCGTGTGGCAGACTCCGCCGTTCGGCTTGACCGTCGCGAGCACGGTGTCCCGGTCGCAGTCGACGCGGAGACGGATCACGTCGAGGGTATTCCCCGATGTCTCGCCCTTTGTCCAAAGGACATTGCGGCTCCGGCTCCAGAAGGTCAGCTTGCCCGTCGAGAATGTTTTCTCGAATGCCTCGCGGTTCGCGTAGCCCACCATGAGCACCTCTCCCGTATCGCTTTGGGCGACGACGGTGATAAGCTCGACCTTGTCCCAGTCGAGGCAGTTTATGAAGCCGTCCTTGAGTGCAACCTTGCCGGTATAGAGGGCCATGCCGAGCTGCACGTCGCAGCCGAGCCTTTCAAGCGCGGTAATTTCCTCGACGGTGGAGACTCCCCCCGCGACCACGAGCCGGCACTTTACCGCCTCCCGCACGGCGCGCACGAGGGACATGTCGATGCCCGTCATCGTGCCTTCCCGCTCGACGCAGGTAAACAAAAGCTCGGAGCAGTAGGGCTCGACGGCCTTTGCGCCGGCTACGAGATCTATGCCCGCGCTCTCGGTCCATCCCTTCACGGCGATTTTTCCGTCGCGGCTGTCCACCGATATGATTATCCGCTCGCGTCCGACGGCGGCTACCATCGTCTCGAGAAATGCGGCGTTCACCCCGGCAGTTCCGTCGGCGAGGGTAAAGGCCGCCGATCCGATGATGACCTTCTCGGCGCCGAGTGAAAGCAGTTCTTTTGCCTTTTTTTGATCGCGGATGCCGCCGCCGACGCGCACGCTGCCCCGCCGGAGCAGCCCTTTCAGTATTTCGGTATTCGCGGTGCTTCCGTCAGCCTTTGTGTTCCGCAGGGCGGCGTCAAGGTCAATTATCGCGACCTCTCCGTACTTGTCGAATTCCGCGATAAGCTCCTCGGGATTGTCCCTCTCGAGCACGAGATCCTTTCCCTGCCGAAGCTGCACGACCTTGCCGTCCTTTAAATCAATTGAAGATATAATCATTCATTTATCCTTATTGCGGTAAGCGCGCTCATCCAGTCCCCTCTCAGCAGGGCCATCCGCAGCTCGTCGTGGTAGTTTCCGTTCTTGAATATTTCCTGACGCAGCACTCCCTCAACAATAAAACCGCACTTTTTGTATGACTTGACGGCTCTCTCGTTGAAGGCATACACGTTCAAGCTTATCTTGTTGATGTTCATCTCGTTGAATATGAAATTTATAAGAACCTTCATCGCGTCGGTTCCATACCCCCGGCTGAGATATTTTTTACTGCCGATCATGATGCCGACGGTTGCCTTGCTGTTCTTCCAGTCGATTTCATGGGCGCCGCAACCGCCGATATACTCGCCTGAGTCCAGGGCCTCAATCGCGAATGTGTAGGTGTCGTTCATCGCCGAGTTCGTGGCGACCCATTTTTCCTCATCCTCGAGGGTAAATGGATAGGGAACCCCAGGCGAAAGGCAGAGCTTCATCTCCGGGTCATTCATATATTCCTGCGCAAGGGGCGCGTCTTCCTTTCGGTACGCCCGCAGACGGACAAGGCTTCCTGTAAACATGGCTACACCAGGGTTCCTTTGGTGCTGGGAATCGCACCGAGCGAGCGGCTGTCGATTGTCACGGCCTCGCGGAGGGCGCGGGCGGAGGCCTTGAATATCGCCTCGATCTTGTGGTGATCGCTGCGGCCGCGCAGCACATCGATGTGGAGATTGCAGTTTGATCCGGCGACAAAGCCCTGCCAGAAATCCTCGAGGGTATCGGTCTGAAAGGCGGCGGAAGGGTCGCCGCCGGCAACGAAGGGAACGCCCGACACTGTCGATTCGCACACGAGAAAGGGACGCCCGCCGAAGTCGACGGCGACGCGGGCCAGCGTTTCGTCCATCGGATAGATGAAAAATCCCGCACGACAGATTCCGCCGCGGTTCCCCAGCGCCTTGTCGAAGGCCTGCCCGAGGGAAATGCCCGTATCCTCGACCAGGTGATGCTGGTCGACCACAAGGTCGCCCGAAAGGGAGCCTGAAAGGTCAAACATTCCGTGTTTGCAAAAAGATGCGAGCATATGAGCCAAAAAACCGATCGGGCATTCCACCGCGCATTGCCCCGTCCCGTCAAGGTTGAGCTTCAGCTTGATGTCCGTCTCGCCCGTCTTCCGTTCCACAAAAGCCGTTCTATCCATAGCACACTTCCTTTTTTTCACCTCACGAAGAGAAATTCTTACGGCATCACTTTTCGCAATTGATACTCGAGTATGTCCGTCGCACCGAGAGTTTTCAGGCGGGGCATCAGGGTCGGGACATCGCTTTTTTTCACGACAATCTTAACCGCATAGCCGTCGTCTCCGTAGAGGGGCGACACGGTCGGGCTCTTCATCGCGGGGATGCCGCTGACCAGGTCGGCGAAGCGGGCCTTCGAAACGTTCATTTCGAGCATGACGCGGTTGCGGGCAGCAAGGACCGCCTCGAAGAGCATCTTGAGCTCCTGTATCTTTTTGCTCTTGAACGGATCGGCGAGGGCTTCTTTCGAGGCAAACATGCGCGTGGAGCTTTCCATGATGGTATCTATGATGCGAAGTCCGTTTTCCTGAAGGGTGCGCCCTGTCGCGGTATTGTCGATGATCATATCCGCATCGTCCGGAGGGAATACCTCAGTCGCTCCGTAGGTGCGGACGATCAGGTAGTTGAGTTTTTGCGCCTTGAGCCATACCTCGGCATTGGCGACATATTCGGTGGCGACTATCATGCGCTTGGAGCGGAGCATCTTGTCGTCGATCTCGTTCGGGACTGCGGCGACGATACGCACCTTGTCAAAGCCGAGATCCATGATCTCGACCACGTCGGCGCCCGTTTCCTTGATCCAGTCAATTCCGGTAAACCCGACGTCATGGGCCCCGAGCTCAAGCAGTTTGCCGATATTCTGGGGCTTCATCACCTTGGCCTCGAGATCGTCCTGATTGACGATCGGGCGGTAAGTCCGCTCGGGCAGATAAATGCTGATCCCCGCATCGGAGAAAAGCGCCGAGACATTATCGTATATACGACCCTTCGGCAGCAGAATCTTGAGCTTGTCCATAAAAAACTCCTTAAAAAAGTAAAAAAAAACCGCTGGGAACCGGGGATTTTCAATCTCCGGGCTCCAGCGGCTGCTATTGCACGTTTATACGCAAAACCACCCGTCAGCCCGGAACGATGTTTGAGAGAACCGAATGATGATGATGAATAAACATTATTACTAAAGACATTATAACGAGAGTTAAACATGAATCAAAACACCTGTCAAGGGAGCTTTAATTTCTTATTCATTGACTTTAGAACTTTCTGCACCTATAGTTTTATTCAAGAGGAGATATACAACTTGAAAAGTCATACCAAGTCGGTTCGAACCAGTTTTATCGTAATATGCGTGCTTTCCATTATTATAATTCTGGGTCTCTTCGGACTTTTCCAGTATCAATCGACAAAAAATACATTAAACCGACAGCTGCAGGCGTCGCTTTCCAACGCAACGGAACGGCTTTCAAAGACCCTTCCGGCCGCGATATGGGCATTCGATGCCGATGCCGCGAAGCGGACAATAGAATCCGAACTGGGGGAGCCTGCAATCCTCGGTGCCGTGATTGCGTTGAATGACGAGAAAAAATCGCCATTTGTCGGTCGAATGAAGGAAAAAGCGGATTTTATCGACTTTACAAAGGACAGCATGCCCCTGAAACCCAACGAGGTTGATGTGGAAACTGACCTGGTCAGGGAAGGGCAGACAATAGCTGCCATGACAACCAGGTATACGACCGTATATATACAGAAGGAATTAAAGGGCGCCGTATTTTCAACTATTCTGCAAATACTGGTAATCTGCATCGCCTTGTCCATTGTCGTATTCATTTTGATCTCCGGAATGGTTATTCAGCCCATCATGATACTCGCCGGCAATTTGAGCAAAATCGCGCAGGGAGAAGGGGACCTTACGACCGATCTTCCGGTAAAGGGAAACAATGAAATCTCGGGGCTCTCCGCATCCTTCAATATTTTTCAGTCAAAACTCTCCACCCTGATAAACCTGACGCGCACCTCTTTCAACGAACTCCAGGATGTCGGGCTTGAACTCAATTCGAGCGCCATAGAGACAGCCGCATCGCTGAATGAAATCACCGCGAATATCGGTTCAATCCGCAAGGAAATCACACGGCAGACATCTGCCTCCCAAATGACGGCGGAGACTATCAAAACGGTAAACGAGACAGTCCTGACCCTTTGCGACCGCATCGAGGCGCAGTTCAGGAACCTTCAGGTTTCCTCCTCGGCAATCGAGGAAATGGTCGCGAACATCAAGTCTGTTTCGAATATTGTCACGAACCTTGACGCTGAGCACCAGGAGCTGGTCCATGCGGCGGAGACGGGCAGGCAGCGGCTCGATCAGGTGAACGAGCGCGTCACGAAAATCATGGCGAACTCCGAGAACCTCGAAGAGGCGAACGTGCTCATCTCGAACATCGCGTCGCAGACAAATCTTCTCGCGATGAACGCGGCGATCGAAGCCGCTCACGCGGGAGAATACGGCAAGGGATTCTCCGTCGTCGCCGACGAAATACGCAAGCTTGCCGAACATTCCTCGGAACAGTCAAAGACCACTTCCGCGATGCTGAAGGAAATATCGGACTCCATCCAGACAGCCGACACCGCGAGCAAAGAAGCGGAAAAATCATTCCAGAGCATAATGGATCATCTCCAGAGAACAACGGCCCTTGAGCAGCAGATAGACCTCGCGATGAAGGAACAGACGACAGGCTCAACCCAGATCCTCGAAAACCTGCAGGCAATCAACGAAAGCTCCATCACGGTAAGACAGAGCGCCGCGGACATAAGCAAACTGAACATGAAAATAACCGACGAGATAGAGACTCTCGGACAGATTTCTTATCAAGTCCTCGGCTCCATAGACGAGATAACGATAGGCACCGAGGAGGTCAACAAGGCCGTCACGAGCATATCCGACATGAGCACCAAAAACCGGGACATCTCGAATCAGGCAAGCGTCGAGCTCAGCGTGTTCAAGACAAGGACTGACGAAGGACACGCGTAACAGTTTTTTTTTTATCTGACGCCCTTCGGTTCTTCAATCGAAGTTTCGGCCGGTTCGGCCGGTTCGGCCAGTTCGGCCGGTTCGGCCAGTTCGCCCTGCCCGCTCATGTCTGCCGGCTGGGCAATATCTGCCTGTTCCGCTTCCTTGGCATCCCGCGCAGCCGCCTCTTCGTCATCCCTGCGGATTTTGCGCGCCCACATCAAAAGAGCGAAACCTCCGAGCATGGTATAGGTGGAAATCTTCCGGTCAAGGTCGGGATCCATTTCAAATTTTAAAATCATCTTCGCGACGGCAAAAAGAATCAGGCCGACGCCGAGGCATATCGCGGCGATCTGCAAATGTTTGTACGATGGTTTCATTGATTGTCTCCGTGCGGTATTATATCACGATTTGAAAGAAAGGGTATATCGGGAATGGGTTTCATGAATCCCTCAGTTTTATCACATTACTCAGTGCCCGCGCTGTATAAACATTTACTTTTCCTTTATACTGATCACTTATAAGAGGATATAAAATGAACCCACGATTTTACTTTGCTACATGCCAGGTCGGCGCGGAAAAGGCAGTCAAAGCCGAGGTTCTCGCCGAATATCCCGCCTTGCGCTTTGCTTTTTCGCGTCCGGGCTTTATCACCTTTAAAGAAGAATCCGACGAAAATCCCGGCCTTGTCCTGAAAAAGGGCATTTTTACGCGTCTTTGGGGAACCGTTTTCGCACAAACCAAGGACCCCGCAGCCCTGGGAACCCTGCTTGCCCTCATCCCGGCGGGAGCGATAATCCAGTGCTTTGACCGCGACGAGTTCGTGCCCGGCGACGAACCGAACACCTTCGAACAGCACAGCCGCATTTACTCGATCCTGAAAGACATCCCCGGGTATGCATGGAATGGAACGCCAAAAGCCGGCGATGAAGTCTACAGCATGATATGGATTGACGACTTCCACGTATTTCTCGGCCTCCATGTGCATACCGAGCGGCTGGCCCCTACCCCGGGAAATATCCCGGCCATCCAGTTGGCGGAAGAATCCCCTTCCCGCGCCTATCTGAAAATTGAGGAAGCCCTGTTCCGCTTCAAACCCGCATACGAAAAGGGCATGACGGTCCTCGAGGTCGGCTGCGCGCCGGGAGGCGCGACGACTGCGCTGCTGAACCGGGGACTGCTGGTTACCGGCGTTGATCCGCAATTCATGGACGAGAAGATTTCGAAACGCGCGGGCTTTTCGTTCATCAGAAAACCCGCGCGCTTCGTGACGGCGGAAGACCTTAAGGAAACCAATCCTGACTGGCTCGTCATGGACATGAGCATAGCCCCGCTCGAGGCCCTGTCGGAGCTTTCCCATATCATCACGGTGCTGCGCGGAAATTTCGGCAAGAACCTGAAGCTGCGCCAGGGCTTCCTGACAATCAAGCTGAATGACTGGAAATTCGCCGCAGAAATTCCCATGTACCTGAAAAAGCTCGAGCAGATGGGATTTCACTTCCTCCATCCCGTTCAGCTCTGCAGCAACAGACAGGAATTCTTTATCTGGGCGACCAGATTTAAATAGAATTTTTTTAACTTGAGAGGTGATGCCCTATGTCCCTTGAATCATATTTCTCCTTCTTCCGCGCCGGCATTGTCGGAATAGACGCCGAAATGCCCCTCGCCGACGGAACAATGCACCGGATACTCTATGCGGACTGGACCGCTTCGGGCAGGCTCTATCGCCCGATTGAAGATTTCATGCTTGGGGAAATCGGCCCCCTTGTCGCGAACACTCACACAGAAGCAACCTATACAGGAAAGGCCATGACGGACGCCTACCATGACGCGCGCACAGTCATCAAACGTCATGTCGGGGCATCGGACACAGATTCCATCCTCTTTGCCGGTTCGGGAATGACGGCGTCCGTCAACAAGCTCCAGCGCCTGATGGGACTCCGCATGCCGAACCGATGCAAGGGCCTATGCCGCAGGGGCGAGAAAAGGCCGCTGGTGCTTGTCACCCATCTCGAGCACCATTCAAATCAAATCACCTGGGAAGAATGCGAAGTCGAAGTACTCATGATTCCCCGGGATCCCCTTTCCGGACTTCCGGATCTTGAAGCGCTCGAAAAGATTCTGAAAAACAACACGGACCGACCCCTCCTGATCGGCGCATTCTCAGCCTGCTCGAACGTTACCGGAATCATCACTCCCTACCACCGGATGGCCGCCATAATGCACTCCTGGGGCGGTCTCTGCTTTATCGACTTCGCGGCTTCCGCTCCCTATGTCGACATCAATATGCATCCCGAAAACCCGGACGAGCGCCTGGACGCGATTACCTTCTCCCCCCACAAATTTCTCGGAGGACCGGGAACTTCAGGGGTGCTCATCCTCTCGAACGCTCTCTATTCCAACGCGGTTCCCGACCAGCCGGGCGGCGGCACGGTCAAGTGGACGACGCCCTTCGGCACGCACCGCTACCTCGACGAAATCGAGGCGCGAGAAGACGGCGGCACGCCGGGATTCCTCCAGGCAATACGCACGGCTCTTGCCATAAAGGTGAAAGAGGAAATGGGCACGCGCAACATTCTCGACCGGGAAAACGAGCTGAAAAAAATATTTCTTGGCGAGCTTGCGGGCGAGTCTCAAATTTTCTTGCTCGAACCAAACAATCTTGAGAGGCTCGGCATCGTGTCCCTGTATTCACCGCTCACACACTACAACCTGGTCGTAAAGATGCTGAACGACCGCTACGCGATCCAGAGCCGGGGGGGCTGCAGCTGCGCCGGAACCTACGGTCACATTCTCTTCGGCATTTCCGAGCCTGCCTCGTGCCGAATTACCGACATGATCGACTCGGGCGACCTGAGCGACAAGCCCGGCTGGGTCCGCGTGTCCCTGCATCCAACCATGACCGACGACGAAGCCCGCTACACCGGAAATGCTATATGCGAGATAGTCCGGAACTACCGCGAATGGAGCGGCGATTACCTCTTTCACAAGGACTCGGGAGAATTTTTCAGGAACGACGAGGGCACTGAAGGAGCTGAGAAAGCTCGCCTTCTGGACAAATTTAAAAGTTAAGGGGAGAGAAAATGCGCAGAAAAACGTCTAACCTTGAGCGCTACATGTTTTTTTTCGGGAGGCTTTATCCCCTGAATTTCGCCTTCAAGCTTACCGTATCGGAGTGCCTTGAAGAAGCCCGCATAAAAGACGCACTTACCCGGCTCTCCCGCCGTCACCCCATTATTTTTGCCCATCAGGAATATACCGAAGGCAAAAAAATGGACATGGTATTCCCCGATGAGCCGCCCCTTCCCGTTTCGCATATCGCTGAAGAGAGCGAGTGGCAGCGCATACTGCTTGGATGCATGGCAAAAGAGTTCAAACCCCTGGAGGGCCCATTTTTTACCCTGGATTACCGCTATACCGAAAATCATACCGAACTCTTTTTTACCTTCCAGCACGGGGCCTCTGACGGAATCGCGGCAGTATATGTCATAAGCGATTTTCTCAAAATCTATCAGGAGATGGAGATCGCCATTCCGGATGTTCCCGTAATGCCCGTACTCTATGATGTCCTTCTCGCGGAAGTAGATGAGGAAATGAAAAAGCGTCCCGAGCCCGGGTGGAAATCCGAGCCGCCCCCTGCGGGCCATCCCTTTGAAATGCCGCCCCACAAGGTATCGGATTATTTCCTGCGCACCTACGAGCTTTCGCGGGAAGGGACCGCGCACCTGGGAGCCGAAGCCAAAAAAAACGGGCAGACCGTGCACAGCTGGCTCGGCGCCCTCATTCTCAAAGCCTCTGCCGACATTTTCGGAAAAGAAGGTATGGAAAGAACTATCCAGTGCCCCGTAGACTTCAGGCAATATATACAGGAAGAATACCGCACCCTCGCCGGCGTGCACAACGGAATAGTCAAGGTAAAAGTTGACTGCGCCCTGGAACTCCCTGCCGCCGCGCAGCGCATCAAGGAGGGGATTCAAGAAAGCCGTACCGGATATAAGGATATCGAGGAATACTATCAGTGGCGCGATTCGTTCGACTCCGTTCCCGATCCTGAATCTCTGATGATGGACTTTACCGTCGATCCGGTCGATTTTGATTTTTCATTTTCAAATCTCGGACGTACGGCCATTCTCGAAGATTACCGGGGATTGAAGGTGCTGGATTTTTACGGGCCGATTTTTACCGCGGTAAACGGGGAAACGGTTATTGGAGTGAATACCACAAACGGGGAGCTCAAAATGAGCATAATTTTCGACAAAAACATCCCGAAAGCCCCGGGATACCGCGCGCTTGCCGGCCAAATCCGGGAGATTCTCCATTCTTTCGAGAGTTGAATACAGTTTTTTTTGATTCACGCCGATATAAAGGTGACAGGTAATCTGGATAGGGAGCCGTTAATTCAATGAATATCGACTTGATTTTAAATATACTGGCCTTCGCCGTGCTCGTTTTTATAGCCGCTGAGCTGTATGTCATCGCGCGCGAGCTGTCGCGCGGCGTCACCCTCATGATCAAGGACAAAGAAGGGCGCGAGGGCCAGGCCGGCGGCCAGACCATCAACGTAAACCTCTCTCCTGCCGGAACCGGAGGTCAAACCGTCACGACAGGAAATGCAGCCCAGGTTCCCGCAGGAGCAGGCCCTGCTCTGGAAATGAACCCGATGGGAAGCCCTGCTTCCGGGAGCGGGGATGATACGGTGTATCCGAGCCTCGAACCGGTCGCGACCAAGGCGGTCAAAACCGGACAGTTCTCGGTAAAATGTCCCCGGTGCCAGGCGGAAAACTCCAGCTACCGGGGCGAATGCTTTAACTGCGGAGAGCGGCTCTAAAGACAAACACCGATCCTCCATCTTCGCTCCCTGCTCCCCGCAATCCTGTCAATTATTCACCAATTGTCAAGTTTCTCATTTCGGAGACAAAACGCTCGTTCGGATTCGCGTCCGAACTGCGGAACTGGAGTTCCACCCGGTCGCCGGGAGACAGAAAGTAGGCCCCGTTCGACAGCCGCCCATTTACCTGGTAGCTGATCCGCGCATCCCCGGTTAAAAGGAAAAGCACCGAACCGTCCGCAATATCCTTTACACGCAGCACAGTGCCGATGATCTTCTCTACCGCTGCGGAAGTCCCTGCCAACGCGCCCATCAAGCCCACGAACTGGGATCTTGCCGCGGCGAGGGTGTCGCCCATCGCGACCTTCTGACCGGTCGCGGCGTCGAGAAGCACAAAACGCTGCCTCTGTACCGAATTCTTCAGGAACATATAATAGGCGCTCTGTCCGTCAACATCGACCAGGATGGGCCATGTCGCGAGAAGCTGCTGAGCGCGGACACGCTCGTCATTCTCCGCGATCTCCTGGGCGCGCATCTCGGTTATCCCGCTGAAACTGTAACGCAGCGCCTGAGCGCTCCTCAGATTCACCATCATGATGCCGGTCAGGGTTTGATCTGCCTCGTTCGGAGAGGTGATGCCCGAGACAAACCAGGTTTGTCCCTCTCCGCCGTCGTTTCCGACCACGTAGTTGTAGCTGTCCGAAAGCTGGAAGACGCCTGTCTTTTTCCCGAATTCCCGGTTCATCCAGCCGTTTTTCAGGCCCAGCGCGTCGTTTGCCATATCCTTGACCAACTCGCTCGGAATCACGCGGTCAACCCAGGCCGGCTGGCTGCCCGGAAGAAAGCGTTCCATGGCGCCACTCACCGGATCGACGAGAATCAGTGCAACGCACTTTTTTCCGCCGAAAAAACCGATAGTATTCGCAACCTCGGAGATCACCCAGTAAGGTTTGCCGCCGTCGTCAATCTCGAAGCTTAGCCCGCCTATCAGGGCGGATTTATACGCGGAGCGGACATGACGCATGAGATCCCTGCCCAAAATCGCGCCGGGGGTATATTTCATGCCGCCTGAAACCTCGACGAGACGGGCCTGCTCGGTCTGCTGGTCAACTTCGATATACCCGACCGTGCCGCTGCTGCCGCCGAAAAGGGCAACCATGGTTCCCGAATAATCGAGCGGGGTTATCCGCACAAGGGAAAGTCCTTCCCCGCGCTTGACGGCGACGGCCGTAAAGATTTCCCCGTTCATCTGGAACTGGGCGCCGTAAGTCCCCATTTTTCCCTGGGCTATCTTCGCCGAAAGTTCCTTGTCAATGGCCGGAAGCACCAGGGGCTGGCTTAAGGGGCCGGGGGTGCCGGCTCCCGGAAAGTCGACAGCCCAGGACTCAAGATTTCTGTCCTCGACGCTCAGGCGGGAAAAAAACCGGGTGTCGTTTCCGGGAAATATCAGCCATGATCCTATGGAAAGAATCAGGGCAATAGCGATTATCCCGCCGCCGGCCAATAGGCCGAGGCCGAAGGAGCCCCGCGCGTTGAACTGCAAAAGCAGTAAAAATATTTCAATACCTATAAAACTACCTGCGAAAACCCAAAAACCGAAATTCTGCACATTCCATGCCGGCAGCACCAGGTAATCTATTGCCGCCCAAATAAGAAAGACAAAAATCATTCCGATGAGAGGTACTATACGTTTCATACTCGACCATCCTTGGTACTTTTTATACCTGATAAAAGTGTATACAACAAAGTAAAAAAAAGAAAGCATTGGATAGATTTTTTGTTTGCCAAGGGCAACAAAAACTGTTACATTATATCTATTGAAATTTATGGGAGAAACCTGACAATGAAAAAAAACATCCGGATGCTGATAAGTGCAAACCTGCTGATGTGCGCCTTTCTGGGCGCTTCCGCGGAATCCGTACGACCCCTGAACCTTGTTCCGACCCTTGATCCCGTCCGCTACCTGGGCCGCTGGTACGAAATCGCCCGGTACCAGCACGGTTTTGAAAAAAACCTTGTCGGAGTAACCGCCGAATACACGCTCCGCACCGACGGCCGCATTGACGTGGTGAACGGCGGTTTTAAAAATACCCTCACCGGGAAATACTCCTCGGTTAAGGCTGTTGCCTGGATTCCGGATACCGCAAAGCCGGGGGCACTGAAGGTCAGATTTTTCGGCCTGTTCGCAGCAGACTATCTTGTATTCGGCCTTGACGGGGAAAACTATGAATGGGCTGTCGTCGGGGACAATTCACGCAGCTACCTCTGGCTGCTCTCACGGACAAGCGAAATAAGCGATGAACTCTACGCAAAAATGACCGCGATAGCCGCCGGAGAGGGGTACGACGTCTCCTTACTGTTCAAGGTGCCCCAGAAGGCGCGGTAATTTTTTTTAAGTTGTGTACAATAAAAAATTAAAGCCTATACTGATACTGAAATAGATTAAATTATTAATGTCTGCGGAGGATGAAATGAATGTCGTTGAACTGGTCGATGTGAAAAAATTCTACATGCTCGGGGAAACCCGGGTGGATGCCCTGCGCGGGGTGAACCTTTCGATAAACGAGGGTGAATTCCTCGCGATAGCCGGTCCCTCCGGCTCGGGAAAGAGCACGATGCTCAATATGTTCGGCTGCATAGACGTTCCTTCGGAGGGAACGGTGCGCATCGCCGGAACGGAAACCGGAAAAATGAGCGACAAGGAGCTCACCCGGTACCGCCGCACAAAAATCAGCTTTATCTTCCAGTCCTTCAATCTGATTCCTGTGCTGAACGTATACGAAAACATAGAATTCCCCCTTCTTCTCCAGCGTTCGATCGGAAAAAAAGAGCGGGAACAAAGGGTCATGAAAGCCATAGAAGAAGTGGGACTTCTTGACCGCATGAAAAACAAGAGCGCCGAGCTCTCCGGGGGACAGAGACAGCGCGTCGCCATCGCCCGGGCCCTCGTCACCCGCCCTCTGATCGTGCTTGCGGACGAACCAACCGCCAATCTCGACTCGGAAACGGGCCGGAAAATCATCGATCTGATGAGGGATATCAACGCGACCGACAAGACAACCTTTGTTTTCTCCACCCACGACGGAAACATCATGAAGGAAGCGCGCCGCGTCGTCCACATCATGGACGGGCGCATTGTCAGCCAGGACGAAAGGAAGGAGAGTTGATGAGATGCTGACCCTCACCCTTGCGTTCCGCACCCTGATGCGGAGAAAGGGCCGGATGGCCCTGATCGGCACCCTTGTAGCCTTCGGTACCTTTCTGATCGTCTTCGGCGGTATTTTCGCGTCCTCCGCCGCGCGCTCGTCGCGTGAATCCATCATACAGAATTTCACCGGCGACTTTATCATTTATTCCGCCAAATCGAAGGAGCTGCCCTCGCCCTTCGCGTTCAATACCCCCCTTCCGAATATTCAAAACGTAGCGGAAGTAAGCGCGGCGCTCAAGGCAATCCCGGACGTCGAAGCCTTTGCCTTCTATGCCCAGAACTATGGACTCATCCAGATAGAGCGGAACGGCAAAAAAATGGATCTTCCCTTTATCTTTTACGCCGTAGAGCCGGGTTCCTACCAGAAAGTCTTTTCCAACGTCAGTGTGAAGGAAGGCAGCTTTTTCGGCCTTGCCCCCGGCGCTGACGGAACAAACACCTCGCCGGGAATCATGATCAGCAGCTATCAAAACGCGCAGTATCTGAAGAACTACGGACTCACCCTGAAGGTAGGCGAAAAGGCAACCCTGCTCGGAGTGACGGAGGGCGGAGTGAACACCGTTTCTTCCTCCCTTGTCGGCATATTCGAGCCGGACCACTACAAAAGCGTATTCAACTACATCAATTTCATGGACTCCGCGACCTATGCGACTCTCTACAATTACACAGGAGTGGAATCCCTTCCGGCCGCCTTCAATGCGGGACTCGCGACGACGGACGAGGCGAGTATTTTCGCCCTTGCCGACAACTCGGCCGTGACCACGCTTGACCTGAAGTCCCTCAAGTCCCAAACCCTTTCCGGTTTCACCATGGCGGCGGTCAAGCTGACCGACCACTCAAAGCTGGACGCTGTCATGAAAGAAATCGGGAGCCGCGGCGAACTCGGCATCAAGACCGCCCGCTGGGACGTAGCCTCCGGTTTTTACGCGCAAATATCCCTTGCCCTCCAGGCGTTCATCTTCCTCGCGACAGGGCTCATCTTCCTCGTGGTGATAATGATATTCATGAATACCCTGATCATCAACGTGGTCGAGCGGACCGCCGAGATCGGCACGATGCGGGCGATAGGCGCGGACAAGTCGTTCATACGCGGAGTCTTCCTCGCGGAAGCCCTGATGCTGAACATTGCCTCGTCTTTCGCGGGCATGGCGGCGGCGCTCGCGGTTCTCGCCTTCACGGTAGGCAAGGGACTGCCCATTCCGGAAACGGTTTCGCAGTTCCTCATAGGCGGGGGACCCCTTCCCCTGAATGTCGGAATCGCGCCCTTTATCACAGCGCTCGCAGCGGTCGTGGCGGTGTCAATACTCGCCACCATCTATCCGGTCAGCGTCGCCTCATCCATCACCCCGCTCAAGGCGATGAGCGACCACTAAGAGAGGAATCATGGGACACTTTATATCACTGGCCTTTAAAAACGTTTTCCGCCAAAAGAAGCGCAGCTTTACCCTCGGCATAAATTACGCCGTCGTCGCCTTTATACTCGTGCTCCTTCTCGCCTTTTCACGCGGGGCAACGGTGAACATTTCCACCGGCCTTGTCAACTCGACGGCCGGCCACATCACCATATCCGGGCAGTTTGCAAAGGGCGGCAAAATTTACAACGGACTCCTGCGCACGAGCGATATCGTCGCGGGAATCAAAAAGACATTCGGCTCCGACAACGCTCCCGTGATCCGCTATGCGGTAAACTCGACCGTCTATTCCGGAGGTCTCTCTAAACGGCTCTCGTTTTCGGGAATCAGCACCGATTCAGACAAAAGCCTCTCCTCCCAGGCGACCTTTACCTCCGGCTCGTGGGACGACTTCGCTGCCGATCCCAACGGCGTCGCCATGCCCAAGGGAGAGGCAGAATACTTCGGGCTGAAGACAGGTGACGAAATAGTGCTGTCCACCCGTACCCGTTTCGGCGCCTTCAACACCGGCATCATGGTAGTCCGCGGCATATACATCACCGACAATTATTTCGCCCGAAGCCTCGTGCTCGCGCACTTTGATTTCCTGCGGTCCCTCGACCTCGCGGAAACCGATGCCTCGACCTCGATCTACGTCTACCTTCCCTCTGCGGACAACCTGTCTGCCAAGAGGGCCCTCCTCGCCAAGGAGCTTGAAAGCACGGGCTTTGTCGTGCGCATACCGAAGACCGACAGCGAGGCTATCGCCGCCGTCTCCTCGGCGAGCCCGAAGTTCGAGGAAGACAAGGAAGGCCGCGACCGGGTGATGCTCACCATCGCGACCCTCGACGAAGTGCTCGGCCTCGTGCGCAGCGTGCTCGCGGCGGTCAACGCCGTCGGCGCCTTTATCGCGGCGGTCATGCTTTTCGTCATCGCAGTGTCCATCTTCATCAACCTGAAAATGAGCATCAACGAGAGAATGAGAGAAATCGGGACAATGCGGGCGATGGGCGTAGAAGCGTCCGACGTCACATCCCTCTTTGTGTTCGAAAGCGTCGCCCTGGCCGTCATATTTTCCCTTTCGGGCGCAATCCTCGCCCTCGTCGCCACGGTTGTCATGCGCTACGGTCCCGTCTTCCCTCCAGGGGGTAACCTCGGTCTCTTCCTGGACAAGGGACACTTAGTCCTCATTCCCGGCCTCGATATGGTAGGGGCCGTCGTCGGTATCATCTCGGCATTCGCGGCTTTTTTCTCCTGGTTCCCGGCTCGGCGCGGCGGTTCCGTCCCGCCGGTGGAAGCCCTGACACGGACATTCTGACATCTCATATTCTATATAAGGAAAAAACGAATGAAAACTGAAACAACCATACATTCTGAAAGAAAGAGCAGACGCTCTCTTTTTACCGCCGCGTTCACCGCGCTCGCAGCGCTGACTTTTCTTGCCCCTTTCCCCGCTCTTGCCCAATCCAAGACCGTCACCTCGAGCGACCCGAAAGCCCTCAAAATCGTCAACGCCTTCGAGGACAGGCAGAACCTCACGGGACTCGACGTGACCAACACCTTCACCCTAGTCCAGAAAAAAACCGGCGAGGCGGACCGGGTTCTGCAGATCAGGATATTCAGGCGTGACGCCGCAGATACCTTCACCATGATATTCCAGTTCCCCGAAAGCGAAAAGGGAAAAGGCTATTACCGGAACAAGGACGACCTCTTCCTGTATCTGCCGTCAACCCGCGAGTTCGTCTACCGCAACCGCAAGGACGACGTCGGATCGACCGACGTCAGAACCGATCTTTTCGGCAAGGCCGACTCCGAATCCCAGTATTGGGTGAACCTTGCAGGAACTGCGACAGTCGCTAAGATGGACTGCGACGTGATCCGCTACGACGCAAAAAAACTGGATGTGTCATATCCCGTCCAGAAGTGGTATGTCCGCAGGACCGACGGACTTCCCATCAAGGTCGAAAATTTCAGCGCCTCGGAAACGCTGCTCCGCACCACCTATTATGTCGACTACCAGAAAGTCGGCGCGGACAAGTTTATCTTCACGAAGCTGCTCGCTACGGATGCCCTCGAAAAGGGACAGCAAACCTACCTGACCAATGAAGGCATATCCACCGCAAAGATTCCGGACTACACCTTTTCCAAGGCATACCTTGAAGAACAGTCACGGTAAGGAGAAGGACAAATGAAAGGTAAAAAAGCGGCAGTTATCACGATGTTTTTTTTGGCATTGATTCCATCAGCGCTCACCGCACAGGCAGCAGCGCAGACGGCCGCGCAGACAGCGCCCACCCCGCCGGCGGCTTCGGCGGACAGCGCGGCTGCCGATCTTGAAGCCGCGCTGTTCGGCGGCGGGGGAAGCGGAGCAGGAAGCGCTGACATAACAGCGGCGGCGGCAACCGCAAATACGGCGATTCCCGCGGTCACGGGGTCCTTCGATGCCGCCTCGGCAGGGACCGACATCGCGAAGACCGAATATCTGGTCGGCGGTACCGTTGCCGTCCAGGCCGCCTCCACCATCGAGAGCGGAGCGAAAAGCTATATCGCCGCCTCCGACGAGGCGGGCAAGCTCTTCGCGAAGGTATCAGTCCCGGATTACGGTGCCCTCTATATCGCCTACACAATTTCGCACAGTTTTTTCCAGGGCTATTCCGGGGACGGAACGGCGCCTCCCGCCAGGGATCCCTATACACCGGCCTACAGCCTCGCGGAACTGCACTTCAGTTTTGATGTAGCGAAGACTGTCTTTATCCGCATAGGAAACCAGCTTATTTCCTGGGGGCCGTCCCGCATATGGACGCCGGTCGACTTTATCAACCTGAAAAAGGCCGACTCCTTTGCCTCCCTCGACTCCCGGGCAGGCAAGAGCGGCGTGCGTCTCCACTTACCCTTGAAAAACTCGAACGCCTTCGCGTTTGCCGATTTTTCGAACATGACGGTCAACCGTACCTACGGAGATCCGCTGAAAACGGTAAACCTCGGCGGGCGTTTTGACTTTACGGTGAGCCCCTTCGAATTCGGCTTCACCGGCTACGTCGGGCAGCACTCGCAGACGCACCTCGGTCTTGATTTCTCGGGCCGGCTTTTCGGCGCTACGGTATACGGAGAAGCCGCCCTCTCTCCATCATCCTCTTCGAGCAGTCAGTACATTCAGTCGTCCCTCGGCTTCTCGCGTACCCTTGACGAGCTGAAACTCTGGACGCTCTCGGCAGAAGGCTTTTACAATTCAAAGGGAAAAAATCTGGAAGGCTATTCGGCCCTGAGCATCAACATGCTTCCCTCAGGCAAAACGACGCCGCTTTATCAGGGCTCATGGTATGCGTATGCATCCCTCGCCGCGAGCAAGCTGTTCTCCCCGTCCCTGTCATCCACCCTTTCCCTCATCTCGAACCTCGAGGACAGATCGTACTCCGTCAAGTTTGCGGAAGCATTCGCTTTCCCCCGCGCGGTCCCCTGCACCCTGGCCGCCTCGTATTCAGGCGGGGGAAGAAACAGGGAATTCACCCGCTATGCCGGAGACGGTTCCGTTTCGATTACCCTTTCGACAAGAATCGAGTTTTAATGCGATAAGCCGGCGCGGCCGCACGGAATTTTTTTGCAAGTACGTGTGGCAACGCCCTCCCCTTTTCTGCTATACTCCCCTCCATGACCAAAGAACAATGGAACGCTTTCACTACCTTCCGCAGCCGCTTCCGCGACCAGTGCAAGTTCTGGGGCGAAACGGCACAAAACATGGCTCCGCCCGGATGGCTTGCCTCCCTCCAAAAAGAAGCGGCCGATGCCGATGAAACGCCCCCCTACCCGATCGAAACTCCGATCGTATACAATCAAGCCCTCGACTCCGTTGTCGAGGGCGACGAGATCAAGATGATCCTGGTCGGCGACAATCCTGGAAAGGATGAACAGCTTGCGGTCAACAGACGCTATCTTGTCGGCCAGGCGGGAAAACTCAGCGACGGTTTTTTCAGAAAAGCCCCCGAGCTCGGGATAGATTTCCGCAAGAACGTGATCATATTGAACAAGACGCCGATCCACAGCGCCAAAACCAAACAGCTCGGCTTTATTCAGAAAAAGAGCGGCGCTCCCTTCATCGCCCTTTTTGAGGAAACTCAAAAATGGATGGCCAGGGAAACGGCCGCACTTCAAAAGGGACTCGACTGCGAGCTTTGGCTCGTCGGCTACGGCGAACTGAGGGCGGGAAATCTTTTCTCGGTGTATGCCGAAGAACTCGGAAAGCAATATATCGAAAGCGGCGACTTCCGCGGAATCAATTCCGTGCGCCTGTATCAGCATTTTTCCATGAACCGGTTTTCCATCGACCTGACCCAGCATTATCTGAAAAACCTGAGCCTCACCGATAACCTCAAGGCTATCGGATATTTCCACCGGAATGAAATTCTGGGATGGTAGAGCACGGCATGAAACAAAGCAAAGCCCGTTACTACATTTTCGCGGTCATCACCATAGTCATATGGAGCTCAACATTTATTTCGACAAAGATACTTCTTGACACACTCTCGCCCATCGAGATTCTCGTCTACCGATTTACCCTTGCCTACCTTTTAATGTTCCTCGTCTATCCCCATGTCCACAGGCCCGAAAGCCTCAAGATAGAACTGACCGTCTTTTTTGCCGGACTCACCGGGGGCTCCCTCTATTTTCTCGCCGAAAACTATGCGCTGTCCTTTTCTCTTGCCTCGAACGTGTCCCTCCTCGTCTCGACGGCGCCGATACTTACTTCCATCGCCGCGCACTTTTTTCTGAAAAACGAAAAGATCACGCGCAACGTCATTGTCGGCGGCCTCGTCGCGTTCGCCGGCGCCGCCCTTGTCATTTTCAACGGAAAATTTATTTTGAAACTGAATCCTCTCGGCGATTTCCTCGCCGTCGCCTCGGCACTCTGCTGGGCGGTCTATTCGGTCATAATCAAGCGGATGAGGAGCAGGTATTCGACCTTTTACATTACCCGGAAAATTTTCTTCTATACGATAATCACCATGATACCGGTACTATTCTTTTCGCCTGTCCGTCTCGACATCCGTCCCCTCATGAACCTCAAGGTCGCCGTGAACCTTTTGTTCCTCACCCTGTTTGCGTCATGCATGGCCTATGTGGTATGGAGCAAGGTTATCCAAGCTCTCGGCGCGACGAAGGCAAACAACTTTATCTATTTCATACCACTGCTCACCCTAGTCGCCTCCAGCGTGATTCTCCATGAGAGCCTCACTGTTTTCGCCCTGGCCGGGGCCGCCCTGATATTCGCCGGGGTTTACCTCACCTCGCGGAAAGACAAAGAATGAAAAGCCTGAGATTATTCGACGACAGAATATTCTATAAAAGCCTCTTTGCGATCGCCCTTCCGATAATGCTGCAGAACCTGATAAACTCATCCGTCAACATGATAGCGACCGTCATGATAGGCCGGCTCGGTACCGTGGAGATAGCCGCCGTCGGGCTCGGCAACCAGGTGTTTTTCCTGCTCAACATGATCCTGTTCGGGGTGAGTTCCGGAGGCGCGGTATTCACCGCCCAGTACTGGGGAAAAAAGGACATAGAGGGCATACGTAAAAACACCGGGCTCTGCCTCGTGATCGTTCTGGTCATCACCAGTATCTTCACCGCGGCCTGCGTCATTTTCCCGCGGGTGATCATCGGCTGGTATTCCTCCGATCCGGCGGTAATCGAATGCGGCTCCGTCTATCTCCGCGCGGTCGCCCCCTGCTTTATACCCTTCTCCATCAGCTTTGTGTTCACCCTTATCATGCGCACAATCGAGAAAGTAAAGCTCCCGATGATCGCCACCTTTTTCGCCCTCTCCCTGAACGTCGCCCTCAGCTACCTCTTTATTTTCGGCGCAGGAGCGATTCCCGCCATGGGAGTCGCCGGTTCTGCCCTTGCGACAGTGATAACCCGTCTCATCGAAATGTGCATCCTCCTCGGCTTCAGCTACGGACGCAAGTACGCGCTCGCCGGCACGCCCCGCGAACTCTTCGGCTTCGATTCTGCTTTTGCAGGGCGCTTTTTCCAGATTGCCCTTCCCGTCATCATCAACGAGCTCCTGTGGTCTCTCGGAATTACCATGCAGAACGTCATCTTCGCCCGCACCCAAACCGATGCAATCGCGGCGTTCAACATCACCAATACCGTCTCGCAGCTGACTTGGGTGGTTTTTATCGGACTCGGAAACGGGGCAGCGGTATTAATCGGCAAGAAAATCGGGGAGGGGGAAGAACTGACCGCACGATCCTACGCCCGCAAAATCACGCTCTTTGCGCCCCTGATGGCAGCTGCTGTCGCCCTTTTACTGCTTCCTCTTTCCTGGATCCTGCCCTTTCTCTTCAACGTGAACGCGCACGTATTTTCAATAATCAACGCTATGTTCATCATTCTGATGCTTTCCTACCCCTTCCGCGCCTTCAATATGTCAATGGTTATCGGGGTATGCCGTTCGGGCGGCGACACCCTGTTCTCCGTTTTCTACGACATCGCTTTTATGTGGGGATTTTCCCTGCCTCTGGCAGCGGCAGCTTCCTTTATTTTTCACGCCCCGGTTTGGCTTATCTTTCTCTGCCTTGCCACCGAGGATCCCCTTAAAATGTTCATCGGCATATGGCGTCTTAAAAGCGGCAAGTGGCTGCACAACGTCACATAAAAAAGAAGAGATAAATTTATCCCGAAACAGGCGGAAATTTCATCCGGTATGTGCTAATTTAATACGCATATAAGGAAATATCATGGCTCACATTTTCTCCGCAATCCTGACCCTAATTGCGTTTTCCCTTGCCATATTCGCGGCCTTTTCCTTTACCCGCCGCAAAAAATCGCCGGTAGCCCTGTCTCTTGCCTGGCTTCTTGCCGCACTGGCCATTTACGCCGGCGCCTATGCCGGAGAAATCATTTCAACCTCGCTTGGTCGCATGCTCATCTGGAACACGATTGAATACCTCGGTATTTCCTTCATCCCCGCCTTATGGATACTCTTTACCGCCCAGTATTATAACGCGCGCTGGATTCAGTATAAAAGACTGGTCGGCATTCTTTTGAGCATTTCAGCGCTTACCCTTATTGCCGTCCTGACCGACCCTGTTTTCCACCTCAGGTATACGTCAGCCTGGGTCCGGACCGATGGACTCTTCCCGGTTCTCGGCTTTACCCGAGGGCCCTTTTACTGGAGCCATTCGGCATTTACTCTTCTTTCGTTTACCGTCGGAACCATTCTGCTCACCCGGATTATGTTTACCTCTTCCCGGTTTTTCGCCCGGCAGCAGTTATTCATGCTCGCGGGGACCTGCCTTCCCTGGATCAATTACTGGTTCTATCTGGCGGGCTTTACTCCATGGGGTATCGACACGATTCCCTTCAGCCTGTTCCTCTCTGCCGTCTGTTTCGGCATATCTATTTTCGGCTTTAAGCTTCTCACGGTGATTCCCATGGCGCGCGGCGTAATTTTCGAAACAATGTCAGACGGGGTAATTGTGCTCGACGTCCACGGAAGGATAGTCGATTTCAACAAGGCAGGGGCGGCGCTGTTCCCGGAACTGACTCCGTCCTCTTTTTCCGGAAATATTCAGCAAGTCCTTTCCCGCTATGAACCCCTCTGCAAGGAAGTTTCAAGCGAAGAAGAAAGCGAGTTTCTTCTTATCTCCGGGGAGACCGATTCCCGCCGCTACTACCAGTGCAGGATTTCCTTCATTTTCGGCAGAGGAAAAACCCAAATTGGAAAAATAATCCTCTTAAAGGATAATACGGACTCCACCCTGCTTCTCGAAAAACTCCGGGAACTGGCGACCATTGACCCCCTTACCCGTCTATTTAACCGCCGGCACTTTATCGAGCAGGCGGCAAAACAGATAACCCAGCACGCCCGTACCACGCGGCCTTTATCCCTGCTCATCATCGACCTTGACCATTTCAAGCAGATAAATGATGCCTTCGGCCACCTGATGGGGGACGAGGTGTTAAGAACTCTGGCGGGGATACTTGCCTCGGAGCTTCGGGGCGTTGACATCGCGGCGCGTTTCGGCGGAGAGGAATTCATCTGCCTTCTTCCGGAGACCGATTCACAGGAAGCCTATACCACGGCGGAGCGGATGCGGCAGGCGATCAGGAAAACGTGCATTTCATTTCCCGGGGCGCCGGATATTTCCATCTCGGCGAGCTTCGGGGTGTGCTGCAAACAAAAGATCGAGGAGAACGAAAAGATAGACACCCTCATCGGGCGTGCGGACGTCGCGCTCTACCGGGCGAAGGAAACAGGCAGAAACAAAAGCATACTCTATATCCCGGGGATGGAAAGCCCCGGCCCCGAAACAATGCCCCGCGATAACGGTATATCGCAAGGCCTATCACAGGGCATATCACAGGGCATAGTGCCTTAGGATTGTGAGCTTTGCTATAAATACGCCTTGAAGCGTTTTTCGACGTCGGTGATGAGTTTGTACTCGAATGAGTCGACCAGGGCAATCCAGGACGCCTCGATCAAGTCGCTCGAAACACCTACTGTCGTCCATTCATTCTCGCCGTCGGTTGACTCGATCAGAACACGGACTTTCGCAGCTGTGGCACTCTTTGAGTCGAGTACGCGCACCTTGAAATCGGTCAGACGGATCTGCTTGACGCCGGGATAAAAACGCTCGAGTGCCTTGCGGAGCGCGCAGTCCAGGGCATGAACGGGACCGTCTCCCTCTCCGGCGGTAATGGCCATCTCGCCCTCTACCCCGATCTTGATCTGCGCGAAGGCGGTACAGGTATTGCCGTCGATGGGCTGCTCGCCGATAATCTTGTAATACTGCAGGTCGAAAAAGGGCGTGTACTTGCCCATATTTTTCCGCACCAGCAGCTCGAAGCTTCCCTCCGCTCCCTCGAATTGATAACCCGCGTGCTCGAGTTCCTTGACGCGGGCGACGATCTGAGCCGCCATCGGACTGTCCTTTTTCACTTCAGGGTCGAACTTGCGGATTTTCTCGATGATCATCGAACGACCGGCCACTTCGCTCATCAGGAAGGTTCTTTCGTTTCCAACCGAGTCGGGCGGAATGTGCTCGCAGGAACGGGGATTCTTGGTGACCGCATCGATGTGCATTCCTGCCTTGTGCGCGAAGGAATTATGTCCGACAAAAGGCATGCCGCCCTCGAGCGTGATGTTCGTTATCTCCGCAATGCGGCGGCATATGGGAGTGAGCATGGCGAGTCTGCCGGCAGGCAGACAGGGAATGTCCATCTTCAGCTCGAGGTTGGCGATGATCGTGGAAAGGTTCGCGTTACCCGTCCGCTCGCCGAAGCCGAGCATAGTGCCCTGAACCTGGGTTGCGCCGTTTTTCACCGCGAGCAGGGAGCCCGCGACTGCAAGGCCCGAGTCATTGTGGCAGTGAATACCAACCGGCACCTTGAATTTTTTTGCTACGAGGGCGGTATACTCGGAGAAAGTCTCCAATGTGGATCCTCCGTTCGTGTCGCAAAGGACGAGAACTGAAGCGCCCGCATCGACTGCCGCCTTCAGGGTTTTCATTGCGTATTCGGGATTGGCTAAATATCCGTCGAAAAAATGCTCGGCGTCATAGATGACTGTTTTTCCCTTTTTCACCAGATACGCTATCGTGTCGAAAATCATCTCGAGGTTTTCTTCCAGGGTGGCCCGGAGAATATCGGTGACATGAAAATCCCATGACTTGCCGAAAATGGCGACATCCCGGGTTTCCGCGATCAGGAGGCTCTGGAGGTTTGCGTCATTCTCGACGGTGACGTCCTTCCGTCTCGTCGAGCCGAAGGCAACCAGTCGGGATGTTTCGAGCTTTATCTTTTTGACCTCCTCGAAAAACTCGAGGTCCTTGGAATTCGACCCCGGGTTTCCCGCCTCGATATAACGGACGCCGATCTCGTCCAGCGCGCGGACTATGTGCAGCTTGTCCTGCACCGAGTAGCTTATGCCCTCGCCCTGCGCGCCGTCCCTTAGGGTTGAGTCGAATATGTGTATCTTTGAGAAATCAACCGAGACATCAGCCATGCTTCGCTCCCTTTTGTTCGTTTCTGGTTTCGTAGATCATCGCATTGACAGCAGAAAGATACGCCTTTATTCCGGCTTCGACAATATCC